>JBJECS010000052.1:0-4376 GCA_051871335.1 Muribaculaceae bacterium
ATCATAGCGAGTATAGCGGAAATATACCTGCTGGTCGTCTTTGACGTCTCCCTGAGTTCCGTATTTTACAACCTGCATATACACATTTCCCTCATTGTCTATCCTGTAATAAGGTGCATCCACTCCCGCCTCAAATATCGAGTCTGCCGGGATTTCATTTATCAGTACCTGATTGGCAAGGTATGCATTTACATGCTTTGTCTCCTCATCAAGCAGTTCTGAATAACTCTTTGTGTCGTCACACGACGTGGCTAACACTGCCACTGATAGAATAATGAGATATAATACGTTTTTTGTCTTCATCTTTTATTTTTTGCTTATATATTCATCAAATGTTGGTAACGCTTCTTCAAACTTCGAAACCGCCTCCGCAAGCGTGCCGTAATACTCGCCTCCGGCTGCATTTATATGACCGCCCCCATTAAAATAATCCGAGCAAAACTTGTTTACCGGCACATCACCCACGCTACGCATCGAAATCTTCATGTATTCCTTCCCCTCGCGGATAAATGCCACATACTCTACTCCCGGTATTGCCAGAGGTACATTCACAAGACCTTCTGTATCGCCATTCTCATAGCTATATCTCGACAGCTCATCCATTGTCAGCACTATTGACGCTGCATGATGCTCGGGATATATTGTCAACTTCTGGTCGATTGCATAACCATTCAGCCTCAGCTGGCTCTCTTTCTTCACATTAAACGCAAGGCGATACAGCTCATCCTTGTTTATCCCGCGTCGCAGCAAATCAGATATCACGATATACAAGTCCGGGTCTTGAGAATTATACGAAAAATTTCCCGTATCTGTCATCATGCCCGTATAAATACACTCCGCCACCGTCTTGTCTATCATATTTGACAATCCAAGCTGAAACAGCACACGATATAGCAACATACACGTCGACGATATCTCCGGATGAGAGATTGTCAGCACCGTAAAATCACTCGGATTCTTATGATGGTCTATCATCACTTTAGCTGCTCTTGATTTCAGCAAAAGTTGCTCCATTCTGTCCACTCGATGAGCGTCATTAAAGTCAAGGCAGATTATCAGATTTGCCGCGCCAAACAGCATCTCTACCAGCTCCCCATACTTCGTATATGCCAGAACATCCTTTACGCCCGGCAGAAACATCAGGGTAGCCGTTGGCACGTCTGGCGTCACAACCCTCACATTCTTACCCATTTTCGTCAAGACGCGGCACAGCGCAAGAGATGAACCCAGAGCATCCCCATCCGGTGACAAATGAGTAGTAATCACTATATTCCTCGCACCATCTATCAGCTGGCGCAAATTGTCTATCTTACTCTGTTTTATTATCGGTGATAACATTCAATTAGTTTTAAGATACAAAGGTAAAAATAATTTCTCAATTACCACATTTAATTATCCTAAAAAAAATTAAACTCAAACAAATCAAACATTCAACATACACCTTCCATTAAATCACAACAGGGAGACAATGCGCCACATACGCCACATATCTCCCTGATTGTCAAAATTTTATTACATAGACAGAGACACTCCGCCGCTATTCTCTAATCCGCTATTTCCTTGCTAAAGTCCTCCTTCATCGTATCTACAACATTTATGATGTAGTCGCCTGTACGCTCAAGGTCAGACACAAGGTCCATAAAATATATACCCGCCTGATACTCATAGTGGCGCTCATTGATATTCTCTATATTCGCAGAACGCAGACGGTTTCGCATATTATTTATCTCACGCTCCTTATTGTAAGATGCATTTATATCTGTTATGCTCGGATTCTCAAAGTTCTGCAATAGACCCATCATATTAGTCATCGCATCCTTCACCAATGCAAACATCGAGTCAATATGCTGATAGATTGCATCATTAAACTTCGCCTTCGCATCTATCTTACGCAGCATTATCTTGCCCACGCCAAGACAGCAGTCCGCTATACTTTCTACCTCTGACACTATCCTAAGCATTCCGGCGATATGCAGCTTACCTTCTGCAGATAGCCTTCCCTCTGCACACCTGTTCAGATAGTCGGCTATCTCTATCTCCATCCGGTCTGATATATCCTCATACTTCTCGAGGCGTGAATAGAGCTTCACAAAATCATCACTATCCTCCTCTGTATGAATCAGCTCATGAGCCATATTTATCATCCGCTGAACGCGCTCTGTATATACGTATATCTCTTTCTCTGCCTGAGTAATGTTAAGTTCTGACGCACTTAAGATACCTGCTGAGATAAACTTCAGAGTAAACTCCTCGTCCTCCTTGTGCTTTGCCGGCATTATCCATTCCACTATCTTAACGTAAACATTCGTCAGCCATATCATCACCGACAAGTTTATCACGTTAAACACCGTATGGAATACTGATAGACCAAACGAAACACTAACCTGCATCTTCACCATCTGCATCACAAACTCATTCTTCTCGCTAAGAGTGCCGTCAAACAGGTGACTGTAAACCTCCGGATTGGACTCTTGCAACCCATTTACCCAAGTATACAGAGCATTCGGGTCCCCCTGACCTATCGTCTGAGTTATCCAGCAGTTCAGGTTTACAAACGGATAGAACACCGCAAGCGTCCACACTGTTCCCAGGAAATTAAACAGCAAGTGACCCATCGCCGTTCTCTTTGCCGCTACATTTCCACTCAGCGACGCAAGTATCGGAGTTATCGTTGTTCCTATATTACTTCCAAGTACCAAAGCACACGCCAAGTCAAACGTTATCCAACCCTTACTACACATTATCAGGGTTATTGCAAACGTCGCTGCACTCGACTGGATTATCATCGTTATCACAAGACCTACAAGACAGAATATCAACACCGACGTAAAGCCCATCGACGCATAATGCTGCAAGAATGCAAACATCTCCGGATTACTCTGCAAATCTGGTACATACTTGTTTATCAGAGACAGACCCATAAACAAGAACGCAAAGCCTATGATAAACTCGCCTATTGACTTATGCTTGCTCTTTGACGAAAACAAAAGCGGAACTGAAAGTCCTATCAACGGCAACGCAAAAGCCGATATATCCACCTTAAAACCAAAAAGTGCAATCACCCATGCGGTAAACGTCGTTCCGACATTCGCTCCGAAGATGACTGCCATTGATTGAGCCAGCGTCATTAAGCCTGCATTCACAAAACTTACCACCATTACCGTTGACGCTGAGGAACTCTGGATGAGTGCTGTTATGAAAAAGCCTGTTATCGTTCCCGTAAAACGATTTCGTGTCATTGCTCCAAGGATATTTCGAAGACGGTCGCCCGCTACCTTCTGTAACCCTTCACTCATCACCTTCATTCCGTATAGGAACAATCCCACTGCGCCCAAAAGGCCAAGAAATTCTAAAAGACTATAGTCCATTTTTGTTGGTCATTTTTATGTTGGTCAATTTTTGCTTTTCAGTTTTATAATTCTTGCGCCATACCTATTGCTCAACACAATATCCTATACACCAAACAATATCACATCTCACAATAAATATCGCTCATTCATTAACTCAAGCCTAACGACAGACCATTCATCTCAGCGCATTAGCCTCAAACAAAGTCTCATCGCAAGCCCTTTTTCCGTTTCGCTCTGCAAAGATAATCAAAATTTATTGATTTCATAATATTTATGTAACATTTATCACATCTTTTCCCCAAAATTTTGCTTATACCATATTTTTTCTTAACTTTGCAAATGACATATAAAAACGCCTAAAAATTATGAAAATAAAAAAGTTTAGATACCCTGTTGATACCGCCAGCTTCCAAGGAATACGTGAAGACGGTAAGGTGTATGTTGATAAGACGGAATACATTTACAATCTTGTCAGCAACTATAAATATGTTTTCCTTGCTCGTCCCCGCCGGTTTGGCAAATCGTTGATGTGCAATACATTAAACGCCTATTTCAGTGCCAAAAAGGATTTGTTTGAAGGGCTGAAAATCATGGAGCTTGAGAAGGAATGGAAACAATATCCCGTGCTGCATTTCACCATGAGCGGGCTAAAGAACTTGCCGGTTCACTTGTCTAAAACAAAGCTTGAGTCGCTATTGCGCGACTATGAGAAGATTTATGGCAGAGACCCTAAATCTGAGACCCCTGGTGACAGATTCCGCGACCTAATCCACAGTGCATATGAGCAGACCAGGCAGAAAGCGGTTGTAATCCTTGATGAGTACGATTCTCCTATTTTACAGCTGATGTATCAGCCGAACCAGCTTGCGGAAATGCGCTTGCTCCTCCGAGAGTTTTATCAGGTACTCAAAGATGAAGACAATTATCTGCAATTTGTATTCATCACCGGCGTCACCAAGTTCTCCCAATTAAGCATCTTCTCAGAACTTAACAACCTCAATCAGATTTCTATGCTTGATGAATTTT
>JBJECS010000053.1:0-4371 GCA_051871335.1 Muribaculaceae bacterium
TGAATCTACATAATTTAGACCTCCATAACGTTGCACTTCGTTTTGGAATCTACAATTCTGTAAACATAACATCGCCTGAGCCTTTGGAGCTCAGGCGATGTTATTTATTCGCTATTGATGGTTTCAATTATTCTCCTTGATTCTTATACCTTGCAGGGAAGCCATAGACGGTGACACGGAGGATTTGCTTTCCCTTCTTTAGGTGAGTGAATTGAGGATTGAAAATAGTGGCGCAGTTGTTTTTTATGATACATTCAATTAACGCTAACTGCTGCGCATCGGCAAGTGAAAGGTCTTTTAGCTTGTAACGTCCTTCGGCTGTGCTTACATCGATGGTGTAAGATACGCCTTTTTCGTCAAGCTTCATCGTGAGCTCGTTGTAGCTGACATTCCATGTGCTCACTTAATCTCTTGCATGGTCTGCAGTAGAGCCTGATTTAACAGATGAACAGGAAGTAACGGCAAGTAATGCACAGATGCCGCAAATAAGGGATAATATTTTGATTTTCATTGGTTTATCAGAAATTATAGCGTAAGCTCATACCAACGCCGTAAGAGTTAAGATTCATGTTATTGTTCAGCCTGATTGCATCAACGCCAGCCACGAATTTGCCATTCTTTGTGCTAAGTATGTTTTGCTCAAAAAGTGAAACGTTCATATATTCCATTTCTTTCTTCATTTTATTTGCTGAATGAATCCAACAATAACACCAAACGCAACCTAATGCAACTGCTGCAGAACCACTTGCGATTATCACATCATTTTTCCCTGAAGAATAATCATTATCATATTGAGCCAGAAGAGCAATGCCTCCAACGATGAGAACGGATGCACCAACCCAGCCAATAGTTCTTTTTTTCTTTATCTGCTTTTCCAGGGAATTGTTCACATTATAATTTTTCAACAAATCCACATCACTCGTCTGCACTTCTGAGGTGTAAATATCAGTCTGAGATTGGACTTGCGTTTGTGAAATAACGGGATTGAAGGTTTCTTTTGTCCCATTTTCATAGTTGATAGAAACGATGTCTGATACGTTTGCGGTGTAATCAGGTCCTTGCAAATTGTTATGCTTCTTGTAAGTGACCTCAGTTTTGGTGACTTTCAGGACTTTTGCGAGGACTGTAGAGCCATCCTGCATCACGATAACATCTTGCGCTTTGCAAAAATTAGCACAAACCAGCATTAAAAATGCGATAACTAATACTTTTTTCATTTTGTTTTCAATGGACTGCCAGCCCAACAGTTCCCTCTATTTTACACTAAAAGCGTGGACTGAATTGCCACATCCCGAAAGAGGGTCCTGAGAAAACCTTGCACGCAGATATGAAACAGTTGCCCACGCCTATAGCATGAGAACCGCCTTGTTATCTCTCGCGTGCGTTGAAAATTTCTCAGGTTTTCTTTCGCAAGATAAGCAAAACGCTTCTTAATAAATCAAAATATGTCTTGAAGTCCGCAGACTTCGTGGCAAAGTTAGTAATTATTTTTCACATAGCGCATAGCCAAGCAATATTTTTTTGTTTGTGAAATTTGGTGTTATTTCTGAAATGCATTAAATTTGCAATTATTAAATAATCACTGAGCGGCTGATAGTTTTATGAAATACAGTTTATTACTTACCAATACAAGCAATGGAGAGGAGAGAGAAATAATTGTTCCTGCTCACCTACCGTTAGAGGACCTAAGCGCAAAGATTAAGGTAGAATTTCAGTTGCCACTATGTGATGAGGGATGGCACAGATTTCTGTCACGAGGCACAACATACGTCATAGACGAACACCTGATTTCAGAGCCGGAAATAGAGAGTGAATGCGGGCTGCACGCGGGACACTACAGCTCCAGCGAGCACATACACCTAAGCAGTATGTTTACAGTTCTTGGCTCAAGCGTGACCTATATCCAAGATAAGCATGGCTTTAACGCCTACAAGATACGCATCACCTTGCAGGAGCGTATCTAAAAGCCATAAAATAATCTCAAAGTGCCATCATTTGCTGTGAGAGGACTTCTTTGCTTTGGCAATATGCGTCACTTTCCACATTACGGCACTGTATGGTGCAATTTTAGAGGCAAAAGGTATTTCAGGAGAAAGTGTCATGTCTGATTTTTCACCAGTAAGCAGCTCAACAGCAGTCACATCGCCTTTAGGAATATTAAGCATACCAAATGCAAGGTCCGGTATATTTATTTCTACCGATGCCTCGTTTGCAGAAAAGTTCAGGGCTATGATTATCGTTTCCTTTCCAGTGCCGCGCAGATAAGCATACTGCCTGTGAGGATTAAGGTGAGGATTGTCGTAGTTTACATACATCACGTCGAAAAACATACCGCCGGCTATGGCTTCCTCGCTGTTGCACATATTCAAGACAGCAGAGTAAAGTTTACGCAAATCTTTTTCCTGCTTTGTGAGCTTTGCCATACTTGGCTTGCCGTCGTTAAGCCAACGGCGGAGCGTAGGAATACTCCAGTAGTCGAAAATTGTGGTTCGTCCGTCATGTCCACTGTATCCCTCAGCATCAGCAGCCCGTTCACCCAGTTCCTGACCCATGTATATCATCATCGGACCTGTTGAAAGCGTAGCACTCGCTATGAGCGAGGGAGTCACTACGTCTGCTCTGCCGGCATACTGGTCTGAGGCAAAACGCTGTTCATCGTGGTTTTCGAGGAAATTCAACATATTGCCTCCAATACCGTCAACAGCCTGCCAGCAATTTGTAATCTGTGCAGCGGAGACGTGTGAGCATTGTATACCGCGGAGAGTGTCGTAAAGGTTTACTTTGTCGTAAAGATAGTCGAAATGGGCGCGAGAGATAAATTCGCGATATTGCCCAACGTTGTAAATCTCAGCTATGAAAATTATATCGGGATATTTCTCTTTGACATTTGGAATAGCCCATTCCCAAAATTCAGTAGGCACCATAAAAGCCATATCGCAGCGGAAGCCATCTATCCCTTTGGCAGCCCAGTATCGGAGGATATTGAGCATCTTAAACCACACCGGTGGAATAGGCTGGAAATGTCTGCTGCCGTCGCCATAGTCGATGCCATAGTTAAGCTTTACGGTTTCATACCAGTCATATCTTGACGGGAAGGCTGTGAAACAGTCATTACCAGTGGCTTTTGCAGGAAATTCCACATATGCATCGTCACCGCTGCCCAAATCGATGTCCGGAGCAAACAGCTGGCGAGGGATATAATAGAAGTCGTTGTTTACGGAGAAAAACATATTTTGGTCGTCGTTAACGCCAAAATCTTCAATACCTACAGGCTTGGTGTCGGAGTGATAACGTCGAGCCAAGTGATTAGGGACAAAGTCAATAATCACTTTCATACCTGCGGCATGAGTGCGTTCAACGAGAGCCTCAAATTCAGCAATTCTGTTCGGGACATCAACAGCGATATCCGGGTCAATGTCGTAATAGTCGCTGATAGCATACGGGCTGCCCGCCTTACCTTTCACCACATGGGGATTATCAGGGGTAATGCCAAAAGCAGAGTAATCTGTGGCATGAGCATGCTCAATCACTCCGGTATACCAAACGTGAGTGACTCCGAGTTCTTTAATTGACTTGAGGACTCGGGGAGTAATATCGTTCATCTTCCCTACCCCGTTTTGCTCAATATCACCATTAGGGACACAAGTTTCACACTTATTGGAGAAAAGACGGGGTAAAAGTTGGTAAATGACCGGTTTCATATCAAATAGTCTATAGTTTTTGTTGTCTGTTTCCGACAAAGGTACGCAAAAAATTCCACACGTTCAAAAAATCAAGAGACAAAGTGAAAAAAAGCATATAAAACGAAAAATGCTGTAAAAAAGTTGTTAAAAATTTTCGTTACTCCAAAAATGTTGCGTAATTTTGCACAATTATTTTTCCGAGATGAAAGAAGTTCAATATCAAGGGCTCACATTTGAGCCATACATTGAGAAAGAGAAAATAGCAGCCCGCGTAAAAGAGCTGGCTGAAGTTATCAAACGCGATTGCGAGGGCACAATTCCGCTGTTTGTGTGCGTGCTGAACGGTGCATTCCCATTTGCTTCAGACCTTATCCGCGCTTTGGATATTGATGCGGAAATAACGTTTATCCGCCTGAAAAGCTACGAAGGGATGGGCTCAACAGGAGTTGTCAAAGAAGTACTGGGTCTTGCAGAAGACCTGAAGGACCGCACAGTAATCGTGGTGGAGGATATCGTGGATACAGGTACGACAATCAAGAACCTCATCAACGACCTCAAAAAGCAGCAGCCAGCAAAACTAAAAGTAGCGACTCTGCTGTTTAAGCCTGAATCGCTCAAGGAAGACGTGCATCCAGACTATGTAGGCTTCTCCATACCTACAAAGTTTATCATCGGCTACGGTCTTGAC
>JBJECS010000054.1:0-4370 GCA_051871335.1 Muribaculaceae bacterium
CAATGGTGTGACTCCGGAGTCAATCCGCCAGCGTCGCATACAGGAAATACAAAACCTTCAGAAAAGGGCTCAGCAATTTCTTGAAACGGCGGAAATAGACCTACAGCGTCAGGAAAATCAGCTCATAGACCCGATAAAGGTTAGGGTTAAGGATGCAATTCGCCAGGTGGGAGAGGAAGGAGGATATTCATTTATCTTTCCGATAAATTCACCGCTATTCCAGGGCGCGGATGTTGAAGATGTGACGTCTGCCGTTCTGCTGAAGCTAAGACAATAATAAGGTAAAGCATCAATGAGTCGCTACGCAGAAGTAATACTGCCACTTCCGCTTGACACCACATTTACCTATTCCATACCGGAAGAGATGGAGGAAAAGGTGGTGATAGGTTCTCGTGTGATAGTGCCATTCGGCAAGAAAAAGTATCACACGGCAATCGTGGTGGGTTTTCCTTTTAATCCGCAAGGCGACTATGAAATAAAGCCGATAACGCTACTTCTTGACCCTAAGCCCGTAATCTGTCATCCACAGCTGAAACTGTGGACATGGATAGCGGATTACTATCTATGCACGATAGGGGATGTGTATCGTGCGGCACTTCCGTCCGGTCTGGTGATAGAGAGCGAGAGCATAGTTGAATATAACGAGGACTTTGAGGAAGATGTAGACGACCGACTCAAAGAAAATGAGAAAATCATCGTGGGACTTCTGCGGACGCATGGCAAAATGAGCCTGGCGGAGCTGGAACGTGGTATACAAAAGACGAATGTTTCCACAGTGGTAAACCGGCTGTTAGAACGTGGGGCGGTGATAGTGTCAGAGCGACTGAATGAGCGCTACAGACCGAAAAAGGTGGGCTATGTGCGTCTAGCGATGGGCGTTGAGGAGGCGTTTGCGGCGGTAAAGCGAGCGGAAAAGCAAGAGCGGATACTACTTGCCCTCCTTGAAATGTCGCAGATGATGCGCTGCACAGATACGCCGAAAGAGGTTGAGCGCGAACAGTTACTGAAGCGAGCCGGAGAGAATGCGACAATTCTTTCTGCGATGGCAAAGAAAGGCATCATTACGACTTATACGCGCGAGATTAACCGATTTAGCTTTAACGGTGCACCAGCAAAGTCATTGCCCACACTGAGCGAGGCGCAAGCGGGGGCACTTGACAAGATACACAAGCAGTGGTTTGAGCATGACGTAAACCTTCTGCATGGCGTGACGGCGAGCGGAAAGACGGAGATATATATCCATCTGATTGACTTTGTGTTGCGCCAGGGGAAACGTGCGTTTTACCTTGTGCCTGAAATAGCGCTCACGACCCAGCTCACGCAACGACTTCAGGCAGTGTTTGGTGAGCGAGTGCTGATATATCACTCAAAATTTACGGATAATGAGCGGGTGGATATATGGAAAAAACTGCTTGAGAGCAATGAACCCTGTGTGGTGATAGGCGCACGTTCTGCGGTGTTTTTGCCGTTCAGAAATTTAGGGCTTGTGATAGTTGATGAGGAGCATGAGTCAAGCTATAAACAGGCAGACCCTGCACCACGATATAATGGGCGCGATGTGGCGATAGTGCTGGCGAAAATGCATGGTGCAAAGATACTTCTTGGCAGTGCAACTCCGTCGGTAGAAACACGATATAAGGCAGAAATCGGCAGATTTGGACTGATAGAGCTTTTTGAGAGATATTCAGGAGCAATGCTCCCGGAAATACAGGTTGTGGACATAGTAAAAGCGCGTCAGAAAAAGGAATATGCGTCGCCGTTTGCGTTTGCGACGCTGAAAGTGGCTCGTGAGGAGCTTGATGCCGGTCATCAGGTGATATTTTTCCAAAATCGCCGCGGATACGCTCCGCACCCACAGTGCAAGATGTGTGCCTGGACACCGAAATGCGACTATTGCGACGTGACAATGACGTATCACCGCACTACCGGAATGCTCGTTTGCCACTATTGTGGCGCAATGAAGACTTTGCCTACAGTATGCCCCGTATGCAAGTCTCCTACGATAGAAATCTATGGCTATGGCACTGAGCGAATAGAAGATGAGGTGGCGCAGGAATTTCAAGACAGGAAAATTCTCCGCATGGACCTTGATACCACTCGAAATAAGGATTCGTATGAACGTATAATATCAGATTTCAGTGCTCATAAGGCAGACATACTTGTGGGGACACAGATGGTGACAAAGGGGCTTGATTTCGGAAATGTGACAGTGGTTGGTGTGCTGAATGCCGACAATATGATAGATTTCCCTGATTTCCGGGCAAGTGAGCGTGCGTTTAACATGATATGCCAGGTTGCGGGGCGTGCCGGTCGTAGAGGCGATACTCCCGGTAGAGTGATAGTGCAGACGACGCATCCGGAACATCCTGTGATAAAATTTGTCATGCAGCATGATTATCTTGGCTTTTACCAGCATGAGCTTGAGGAACGGCGGACGTATCTATATCCTCCGTTTACTCGCATTATAATCATCACCTTGAAGCACAAAGACGCAAGGATTGTGGAGCGAGTTGCGGGCGTAGTAAATGCGAAATTTCGTGAGCTTTTCGGCAATAGGGTTTCAAATCCCGAGCGACCTGTGGTAGACAGAATTGCGTCGTGGTATATCCGCCGCATGATGCTGAAGGTGGAGGTGACGGCATCGATGCAAAAGGTGAAGGACGCTATTCGCAGTGCATACGCCTCTCTATGCACAGATGCTGATGTAAGGCGTACTGTGATTGTCTACGATGTAGACCCGGTGTGAAAGGGCAATACTTATTTGAAGATGGATAAAAACTTTATAAAGTATAGGGAAGAATTAAAAATAAATTAGTAACTTTGTGGAACAGAAATACTAACCTTAAAAAAGTCATAGAAACATGAGATTAATTATTGAGCCTGATTATGAAAACGTATCACGTTGGGCAGCGAATTATGTAGCAGCGCAGATAAATGCGGCAAATCCGACAGCAGAAAAGCCGTTTGTACTTGGCTGTCCTACAGGAAGTTCTCCGTTAGGTATGTATCGCGAGCTAATTCGTCTTAATAAGGCCGGCAAGGTGTCGTTTAAGAATGTGGTTACCTTTAACATGGATGAGTATTGTGGTATTCCACGCGACCATGAGCAGAGCTATTACACATTTATGTGGACAAACTTCTTCAATCAGATAGATATCCTTCCTGAAAATGTGAATATCCTTAATGGCAATGCAGAAGACCCACTTGAAGAATGCCGCAAGTATGAGGAGAAAATTGCATCGTATGGCGGTATTGACTTGTTCCTTGGCGGTGTAGGTCCTGATGGTCATATTGCATTTAATGAGCCGGGAAGCTCTCTGACATCCAAGACTCGTATGAAGACTCTTACTCAGGATACAATCATAGCAAATTCACGCTTTTTCGGAGGTGACGTAAACCTTGTGCCAAAGACAGCTCTGACAGTTGGTGTAGGCACTATAATGTCTGCCAAGAGTGTGTTGCTAATCGTCAATGGCTATAATAAGGCTCGTGCTCTTCAGCACGGTGTAGAAGGTGGCATCTCCCAGATGTGGACAATCTCCGCCCTCCAGCTGCACCAGAAAGCTCTTATCGTAGCAGACGAGAATGCATGTATGGAGCTTAAGGTTGCTACTTACAAGTATTTCAAAGATATCGAAAGTGCAAATCTCAATCCGGATTCCCAGCTGAAGTAATTCTCAATGTAGAAAAGTAAAGGCGCTGCTCTTTTTAGAGTGGCGCCTTTACTTTTTCTGCTAATTATGGTCTACATTTTATGGTTTACATTCTGAGAATGGGATGCCTTTGAGGTCTTTTTCAGAGAGTTTTAGCTTGTCGTGTGGAAGAATCCAGTCGATGCCGAGAGTCGGGTCGTCGTATCGGAGAGTGTGTTCATGGTCAGGGGCATAAATGTTGTCAACTTTGTATTGAAACTGAGCAATGTCGCTGAGCACGACAAAACCATGTGCGCAACCACGGGGGATGAATAGCTGCCTGTGATTTTCATCGCTAAGTTCTACAGCAATATGCTTTCCGAAGGTAGGGGAGTCAGGGCGAATATCAACAGCAACGTCAATGACTTTTCCACGGCTGACACGCACGAGTTTGGCCTGTGCGGCATCTCCGTCTTGGAAATGGAGCCCGCGAAGTACGCCGTAGGTCGACATAGACTCGTTGTCTTGAACAAAGGATACGTTGCCGACGTGTTCACGAAATTCGTCAGCCTTGAAAGCCTCCATGAAATATCCGCGAGCATCGCCAAACACTTTTGGTGTTATAAGCCATGCGCCTTCGAGTGCCATTTTCTCAAATTCCATAGTGTAACGATTTTATATTTTTGCAAAGGTACATAAAAAAGATAAATTTTTACGCCCGGTGTATAAGAAAAATCA
>JBJECS010000055.1:0-5764 GCA_051871335.1 Muribaculaceae bacterium
GTATTTGTCCACATTTCAGTGAGTTCAGTGATGTTGTCGTCGAACTTGGTAGGAGTTTTTGCGGTACCTTTCAAAGATACAGTGACATCCGGCGCACCTGCAGATGAAAGGACAAGCTGCGCAGAGTGGCTACCGATTTCCGTAGGAGAATATTTGACATTGATGCTACCACCGGAAGCGGGGAGAGAAGCAGAAGATACATAGAAACAGTCAGCGTCATCACCAGTGATGTCAATTTGGATGTTATCAGTAAGTTTGCTGCCGACGATGCTTATTTCCTGATTGTCTTCAGAAGTGAAGAAGCAAGAGAGGGCGAGTTCAGAAGTACTTGCAGAGATGTGAGGAGTTAGAATTTCCACAGGGTCAGGATTTTGCTCAGGGACATTTCCGAAAGTGTAATAAGCGATACCCTGGTTTGTAGAGAAAATCCACGCTTCAACAAAGTACTTATTGTCAGTGTTAATCATAACGTCAGTGGTGCAGTCTGTATTCTGAGCAGAGCCAAGACCATCAGCGGGATAAGAGCCACGGTTGTAGAGAGTAGAGTGGTCGGCAACGGCGATGATATCAAAACGCATTTTAGCGCCCTTGTAGAAAGAAGATACATCAGAGCCGACACGGTCGTCGAACTGCGGAACAACGGCGTAAAGGTGGTTGTCGAACATAAATTCGTGGTAAGAGCCGCCCCAAGTTTCGCCGAGGTTGTGAGGGTATCTAATCTTGATTGGTGATGGATACCCATTGCTCCAAGAGCAAAGATTAGGCTGGATATTATTACCAGTAATCCACCATACACCGCCGTTAGGATAAGCTCGAGCGTTATTTCCGACGTTGAAGTAAGCGGAGCCATCAGTAGTAAGGTCACGGTGATATTTGTTCCAAACGCCGGAACTGTTGCGGTTCAATTCCACGACGTAAGTAGCAGAGCCGTTGTCGCAGCAGAAATTAATCCAGAGGTCAGTGTCGTAGTTGCAGTTTACGGCAACGTCCATTGCATCACCGAGGCTTGTGCAATTTTGTAGGTCGTTTGTATTGTAAAGCAGATAAGGCTCAGCCTTGTCGTCGTCCCAAGCGTAAATACGTAGTTCTTCACCCTTCTTCGCGAGGTTGCAAGCCACGATGTGTCCTTGGAAACATTTTACGTCGCTGAGAGTGAGAGTTCCACCCTTGACAATAGAACCGAGTTTGAGGTTGCCATAATCTTCGCCCGTCTGTGCGTTTAGCACCTTAATTTCGCTATTGTTGTAAATGCAGTAAAGTTTTCCGTTTTGGTATCCGAAGTTACGGATTTTAGTAGCGTCGTAACCCATAGAAGTAGCATTTCCTCTCTGCTGAGAAAAATTCCACTTTTCAACAGGCTTGAAAGCTCCGGCGGGAGTAGGCTCAACCCTGAGAACAAGTCCGTAAGCAAAGTAAGCGATGCCCTGGCCTTCAGCGAAAACCCAAGCCTCGAAAGCGTTAGTACCGTTGGACTTGATGATAATGTCACCTGCACCGGATTCGCAAGGAGAAGAGCCGAGTCCTGCGGCGGGATATTCACCGATGAGGGTTGTAGCAGAATATTCGCCGGAGTCGTTAGAAATGAGTCTGATACGACCATTTTTCTTATCATCAAACCTCATATTAGCGGCATACATAACACTGCCCCAATATTGTTCCTTGTGGCTTGCGCCCCAAGAGTCGCCTGTCTGTACTTCACAATATTTTGCGAGGCAACCGGCGTCAGCATTGTAAGATACATGGATAGGAAGCCCGTCATTACCGTCAATCCAGAACGGACCGCCCCAAGGATAAACGCGGCAGTTGTCGCCCATTCTGAGTTCAGTGTTTGCATCGTATTTTACACGTGTGGTTTTACCTTCCCACTCACCGTTAATGTTTCGATGAAATTCGTAGATAGTGGTCTTAGTGCCGTCGTCTTCACCAAAACCGAGCCAAATGTCTTTGCTGAAAGAAGCATCCCGAGCCGGTTCCATGCACTTTCCAAGCGCGTTAGCGCCCATAAGGTCGTTTGTGCTGTAAAGGAGGTAAGGGCCCATCATGTCGCTTTCCCAAGCATAGAATTTGAGAGTTTCTCCAGCCTTAGCGTAGTTGCAGGCGATTAGCCTACCGTCGACAAATTTAATATCGCTGAGAGCGTAAGTTCCGCCGCTTACGATTGAGCCCAATGGGAGGTCTCCAAGAAATTCTCCGGTCTGTGCGTCGAGAGCCTTGATGTATTTGTGGTCGTAAACGCAGTAAAGCTTACCGTTAGCATAGCAGAAATTGTTTATTTTGCTTGCGTCGTATCCTTTGGAATACAAGGTATTAGCGTTTTGTGAGCAGTTCCATTTTTCAACGAGGTTAAAGTCGCCGGGGATTGTGTGCTTGTATGATGGGACATCCCCTTGCGCAAAGCAAGCGAGTCCCTGCTCAGAGGAGCAAACGAAAATCCTGACGTAGTTGTTTCCGTCGGTATCAACGATAACATCGCCTGTTCCGTTAGCGTTTTTAGTAGTGGAGCTAAGTCCGTCGGAAGGAAATTCGCCGAGCCAAGTTGTGTGTCCATAGTCACCGGCGTCGTCCATTTCAATACGAGCGCGTCCTTTGAGTCGGTCGTCGAATTTTAAGTTTACGGCATATTTGAAACCGCGGAAATTAAATTCGTGGTGAGAAGAGCCCCAAGTTCCAACGTCGGTAAGCTCAAAGTTGCGCTGCAGTTTACCGTTGTTGATGGTGAAGAAAGCCGGATTGCTTGCCAGTCCGTCAATCCACCATACTCCACCGTTAGGATAAGCACGTGCAGTGCCTCCTGTCTTAAACTGGTTAGTACCGTCGGTAGTAACAGTCCAATTATAGTTTTCCCATCCGGAACCATTGTATTTGAACTCAACGAGTCGAGTGGTAGAGCCATCGTCGTTAATGAAATTGAGCCAGAAATTGTTTTCCCAGGCACCGTTAGGGGCGATTTCCATACAGTCACCCATTCGAGCAAATCCGTGGAGGTCTGTGGTGTTCATGAACAGCCGAGGCTCAGCGTTGTCAGAGTCCCAAGTGTAAACGCGGAACTCCTGTCCAGCAACTGCAAGGTTGCAAGCGACAATGTGTCCGTCAAAACACTTGACGTCGCAGAACTTATAAGTTCCACCCTTGCAGATGTCACCCTCCTTGAGAGTACCGATTTCCTCTCCGTCTTCCGCATTGAGGATTTTGATAGAAGAATTGTCGTAAACGCAGTAAAGTTTACCGTTTTGGTAGGCGATATTTCTGATTTTGCGAGGGTCGTAAGATTTGGAATTAACATTACCGCGCTTTTCAGAAACGTTCCACCGCTCAGTCATATAGCTAAGCGCCTCAGTAGCGCCGAGAGGTCGCAGCGACTGGCTTCCATAGTTGAATTGGAGCGTGTTTCCATTGAAATACATGTCGCCGATATAAAGCTGTCTCGGATGAATGGAAGACGTGGAATAGTGAGCGTGGTAAGCAATTTTAAAGTTACCATTTTTGTCGTAGAAAAGGGTATGGTGACCGCAACCGACAAGGTCTTCCATGTTTTTGAGGATAGGGTTTCCGCTGTATTTAGACCAGGAGCCGGAACCGATGCTTGAAGAAGTGGCGTAACCGACAGCGTAACTGTGGCTTGTGTAGTCGTTAGCGGAGTAAGTTAGGTAATAAATACCATTGTGCTTCACGACGTTAGGACCTTCAGTAACCCTACCGAGGACTTGTTCCCAAGATTGAGTAACGTTAATGCACTTTTTGAGCGTACCGGAAACCGGAGTGATTAGGTCTCCTGAAAGCTTACAAGACCAGATGCAGTTACCGTCAGTAAAACGGACAAAGAAAAGCCAAGCCGAACCGTCGTCGTCGAAGAAGACGTGAGAGTCGATGCACTTTTCACTGCCAAGAATGTTTTGGACCTGATATCCGCCCTGCTGATAGAACGGACCTGTAGGCGAGTCTGCAGTAGCGACAAAAAGGTGTTCGTTAGCGGAGAAATACATGTAATACTTACCGTTTTTGTGATATACTTCGGGCGCCCAGAACCACTGCTTTTCAGTACAGTTGTCTTTGTGAAGAGCAAGCCCCTTGTATTCCCAGCCGATAAGGTCTTTTGAGCGCCAGACTTCGATACCATCACCGTGGTTAGTACCGTAAGCGTAATAGTAATCACCGTCCAAAAGGACGTAAGGGTCAGCGAAATTTACCTGACTCTTTCTCCATTCAGCATTTGCGAAAAACGTGAGAGACGCCGCAAAGACTGCGATTAGCGTTAGAAGTTTTTTCATGTTGTTAAAGTCCTTTATCACAAAAGGGCTGATTTTTAGGGTTTATGATAGAATTAAATAAATTTCTGAAAAATTTTGTGTTAACTGCAACAAATTGGTGCAAAGATACCTAAAAAATTTGAAAAAAATACACGAATATTAAAATTCAGGGGAGAAACAGTGTTAAAAATTGTAAAAGGTATTGACAAAGGGGGTTGTCATTTTGTATCTTTGCAGAAGATTTGGTGAGAGATGCGCCAAAAGGGAAAAAACGGGTATTATCAACCCCGCCAAAAAGCATCTAAAAAGGACAAAAAAGGACGAAAAACAAGAAAATGGAGAAAAAAAGTCGAAATAGAAGTATTGCAATATTCAATGCACGCGTCACAGCAACGATAAGCGTGGCGCTGGTGTTGCTTATACTTGGTATTGCGGCATTTACAGGGATAGTTACGAATGAAATCACACGCGACATAAAGGAAAACCTCGGATTTGACGTATCTCTGGTGGAAGACATTGAACAGAGTGAAATAGAGCGCGTACATAACATGCTAAACAGCAAGGGTATAGCACGACAAATCATCATCCACACACCTGAAGATGCGGCAAAGGAATGGGAGGAGACAATGGGAGAGAACGTAGTGGAACTATGCGATGTAAACCCGTTTCCGACGATGATAGAGGTCAAGGTAAAGGCGGAATATGCATCTCCGGACTCCTTGACGAAAATCACCGATGAAGTGAGAAAAGACGCGGCAGTAGCGAGCATCAATATGAATGCAGACATGATAGACTCGATAAACAGCAATATGCAGACAATCTATCTGATACTGAGCGCAATAGGCATAGCCCTTCTGCTGATTTCATTCGTATTGATAAACAACACGGTTCACCTGACAGTTTATTCACGACGCTTCCTTATCCACACGATGAAGCTGGTGGGCGCGACACATGGATTTATCCGCCGCCCGTTTATCGTAGACAACATGATAAATGGTGCAGTAGCGGGGATATTGGCATCGCTAATCCTTTTGCTGCTAATGCTTTATGGTCCGGACACGGACTTGATATATTCCGGGGCAGAACTTATTCCGATGGATAAGGCGGTGATAGTGTTTGCGGGACTGATATTAGTTGGAATAGCTATTTGCGCGATAGCATCTCTGTTTGCCGCGAACAAGTATCTGAACAAAAACTATGACGAAATGTTTGACTAAAAAATATATAAATATAATGCAAGAAGACAAAACAAAAAAACAGTTGGAAATCAAAAAACGTGAAGACTTTCCACAGACAAAAACAAAAGAACAGTTGGAAACCAAAAAACGTGAAGACTTTCCACTGACAAAGACAAATTTTAAGCTGATGGGAATAGCAGGTGCGATAATCGTGATAGGTTTTCTGCTAATGCTTGGCGGTTCTTCAACAGAGGAGGCTTTTAATCCTGATATCTATTCAACGAGGCGAATAATAGTAGGTCCTACAATCGCTTTTCTTGGGTTCCTGTTTATGGGCTT
>JBJECS010000055.1:5864-22247 GCA_051871335.1 Muribaculaceae bacterium
GGCGAATAATAGTAGGTCCTACAATCGCTTTTCTTGGGTTCCTGTTTATGGGCTTTGGAGTGATATACAGGAAGAAAGAGAGTGAATAGAGAATAGAGAATAGAGAATAGAGAATAGAGAGTTGCTATTTCAGATTTGGTCTTTTAACTCGGCTCTTGCATCTAACTCAAATGAGATAAAGATATTGAAATAAATTTTATTAAAAGAAAAACATATAGAAGGAAATGGATTGGTTAGAAGCCTTGATATTGGGCATAATACAGGGTCTGGCAGAGTATCTGCCAATAAGCAGTAGCGGGCACTTGGAGATATTCCGCCAGGTGCTTGGAGTAGACCTTTGCGGCAAGGAGTCGCTGGCATTTGACGTGACGCTGCACGTTGCGACAGTACTGTCAACGATAGTGATACTATGGAATGAGTTCGTGCCACTGTGCAAGAGCTTTTTTACACTGAAGAATGATGATAACACGACGTATGTTCTGAAAATACTTGTGTCTTGCATACCAGTAGCAATAGTTGGCTTTGCATTTAAGCCAATAGTAGAGCAATTTTTTGAGGGCAACCTTGCAATCGTAGGTACATGCCTGATAGTGACTGCCCTCCTGCTGGCATTTGCATACTTTTTCCGGACATCGCCACTGCCAATGTTTAAGCAAAATGGCGGTGAAGGGAGAGAAATAGGCTGGTTAGACGCATTTGTGATAGGACTTGCTCAGGCAGTAGCAGTACTTCCGGGTCTTAGCCGCTCTGGAACGACCATCGCCACCGGAATCCTCATCGGGAACAAGCGCGACAAGGTAGCGACATTCTCGTTTTTCATGGTAATAATCCCCATCCTGGGCGAAGCGATGCTTCATGTGAAAGATATGATTTTCCCTGATGGCGAAGCAGTAGCAGAGTCAGCAGCGAGTGTAGGCGCCCTACCGCTGATAATAGGTTTCCTTGCAGCATTCATAGTGGGCTGCGCAGCGTGCAAGTGGATGATAGAGCTTGTGAAGAAGGGAAAGCTGGTATGGTTTGCGGTTTATTGCCTAATAGTTGGTATAATATGCTTTATAGCAGGATAATATGGATTTTATAACAGGCGAAATATTATATATAGACAAGCCCCTGAAATGGACATCGTTTGACGTGGTGAAGCGTATGCGAGGAATCATCCTGCGCAGAATCCACCGCAAGAAATTCAAGGTAGGACATGCCGGCACCCTTGACCCACTTGCAACAGGCGTGATGATAGTATGCACAGGAAAGGCGACGAAACAGATAGAAACGCTACAAGCCGGAGTAAAGGAATATGTAGCAGAAATCACTTTTGGAGCGACCACACCATCATATGACCTGGAAACGGAGATAAACGCCACATTCCCAATCGAGCATATCAGCCGCGCGCTGGTGGAAGATGTTCTAAAGAAGTTTACGGGCGAAATCAGCCAGGTACCACCGGCATTTTCAGCGTGCAAGATAGATGGTCACCGCGCGTATAAAATGGCACGGCGAGGCGAGGAGCCGGAGCTAAAGGCAAAGACTCTGGTGATAGACGAAATAGAATTGCTTGACTATTCCCAGGAGAAGATAAGGGTGAGAATAGTATGTAGCAAGGGAACATATATCCGCGCACTTGCCCGAGACATCGGAGAGGCACTTGGCACAGGTGCACATCTGACAGCCCTAAGACGCACAAGGGTTGGAGACATCACAATAGACCGGTGCATGGACGTAGAAACAGCCACAAAACTACTTAACGAGGTAGAAGTGACAATACCAGAAGAAAATCAGTAAAACAATAGTAAACAATAAAAAAAGTAATCATATATGAAATTATCTCAATTCAAGTTCCGCCTGCCACAGGAACTTATCGCACAATTTCCGAGCGAGCACCGAGATGAGTGCCGCCTCATGGTAGTAAACCGCAAAACCGGTGAAATAGAGCACCGCATCTTCAAGGAGCTGCTTGAATACTTTGAAGACGGGGACACATTTCTTCTAAATAACACTCGTGTTTTCCCAGCACGCCTATTTGGGAATAAGGAGAAAACGGGCGCACAGATAGAGGTATTCCTTCTGCGCGAACTGAACGAAGAACACAAGCTGTGGGACGTGCTTGTAGAGCCAGCCCGCAAGATAAGAATCGGGAATAAGCTGTATTTCGGTGAGGATGACGCAATGGTAGCAGAAGTGATAGACAACACGACATCACGCGGTCGTACACTCCGCTTCCTCTATGACGGGCCTCACGATGAGTTTAAGAGAGACCTGTATGCACTGGGAATGACCCCACTGCCGTCTTATATCGACCGTATGCCAGTGCCGGAAGATGAGGAAAACTATCAGACAATCTTCGCTACAAAAGAGGGCGCAGTGGTAGCACCGTCATCCGGTCTTCACTTTAGCCGCGAACTGCTGAAACGCCTTGAAATAAAGGGAGTAAATCTACAATTCATGACTGTTCACAGCGGTCTTGGCAATTATCGCGACATAGACGTAGAAGACCTGACAAAACACCGAATGGACTCAGAGCCGGTTGAAATCAGCGAAAGCCTTGTACAGTGTGTAAATGCGACGAAAGATGCAGGACACAAGGTTGTAGCAGTAGGTTCGTCTGTACTGCGCGGAGTATCGAGCGCAGTGTCGATGGGAGGTCATATGAAGGTTTATAACGGCTGGACAAACAAGTTTATATTCCCTCCATATGAGTTTACGGTAACAGATGCGTTTATCACAAACTTCCACTTGCCACTGACAACACTTCTGATGCTGACAAGCGCATTTGGCGGCTATGACCTCATAATGAAGGCATATGAGGTAGCAATCAAAGAGGGCTATAAGTTTGGAGCCTACGGCGACGCGATGCTAATATTGTAATGCCATGATAGTCAACGAAAGGGATAGCCGCGAGGCTCGTGCGCTTGATGTGGCATGCAAGATGATGACAGCAGCGAGGACTGCTCCGAAAGGTCGCGGACTTGATGCAGTGGAGGCAGCAGTTGTAACAGGTGAAGATATTCTTCGCCTGTCTGCGGAAATGGTAAGGCTGCATGAGGCAACTGGGAAGCCGGTATATCTGCGTGATTCTGAAAACATTAAGCAGGCTCAGGCGATAGTGGTAATAGGCACGAAGTATAATCCGCTGGGGCTTAACTGCGGCAACTGCGGTTTTCCTACTTGCGGTGAAAAGCCGAAGTCTGCGCCATGTGCTGTAAGCTCGGTGGATGTAGGCATTGCGCTGGGCAGTGCAGTAGCAATGGCAGCAGATATGCGTGTTGATACACGAATAATGTTTTCAGTGGGTATGGCTGCGAAGGCTCTTGGCATACTTGGCGAAGATGTGGCGCAGGTGTATGGTATACCGGTGTCTATTTCGAGTAAAAATCCATTTTTTGACAGATAGAAAGGGAACGAGGCACTCTCCCCAAAAATCAGCTATAAAGTAAAACGACGGGCTGCCGGAAGAAATTTTGGCAGCCTATTTTATATGGATATTGAATGTGATAAACAAATGATGAGAGAGAAAATGCTGAAAGTGTATCCATTTGTAATGTAGAGATTTGTCCATTACAAATGGAATGATTAACTTTGCACAATAAAACCTCAAAAGAATGGGAAATACAGACAAAAAAGATAATAAATTGCCGCAGGAAAGCGGAGAAAATGTAGTAAATCAGGGAGAAAAGACCCTGAAGAGTGATTTTTTGCGCCGCTGTGGTGAGAATAAGGCGACACGGTGGATACGTTTCGGCATAGTGTCGTTGATATTTTTTGCATGGGTGGCATGGATGGAAAATTGGTGGCTATCATTGTTTGAAATCCTACTGTTTGACATATACATTACGGGATACATACCTTTTACATGGTGGAAGAAAAGCAAGAACAAGGTGACGTATAATGTGATGAGCTGGGTGGATGCGATAGTATATGCTCTGGTGCTTGTATTTTTTGTGTTTGCGTATCTTGGTCAGAACTATCAGATACCGTCATCATCGCTGGAGAAGACTCTGCTGACGGGTGATTACCTGTTTGTGAACAAGGTGATATATGGGCCGCGAGTGCCAATGACCCCTGTACATTTTCCACTGGTGCATAACACGCTTCCATTTCTCAACTGTGACAGCTATCTTGATGCACCGAGCATAAAATACATGCGACTGAAAGGTCTGCGTAAGGTAGAGCGCGGGGATATAGTTGTGTTTAACTTTCCTGCGGGTGACACAGTGATGACCAAGGTGAGTAATCCCGACTATTATACACTAATACGAATGTATGGCAGGTCAGCGGTGTTAAACGACAAGGAGACGTTTGGCGAGGTTAAGTACCGCCCTGTGGACCGTCGCGAGAACTATGTAAAGCGATGTGTAGCACTACCGGGAGATAATTTCAAGATAGTAAACCGTCAGATATACGTAAATGGGGAGGCTCAGGCTGTGCCGGAAAATGTACAGTATAACTATATCTATCAAGCAAGCCGATACGGGCTGACAGAAGATGTGTTTGAAAACCTTGGAATAGCGAAGGATGATATCCACGTGATGTCGCTAAATCCTTCAGATGCGCCGAGTGTGAGGGCGAGCGGTTTTGTGGTGACAGAAGATGGTAAGATACCTCCTATCTATATTTCACCGCTGACGAATAAGATGGTTGAGACGATGAAGTCAATGCCTGAAATTGGTGTGATACAGATGTTACCTGCAGAGCCAAACGAATTTCTTTTCCCAGACGGGATTTCACAGGGATGGACTCGTGCGGACTATGGTGGGACAGAGGGCATCACAATACCGGCAAAGGGCATGAAAATAGCGATAAATGAGAGAAACTGGAGCACTTATGAGCGAGCAATCCGCGTCTATGAGGGCAATGCGAGTGCAAAACTTGTTGACGGGAAGCTGAACATCGACGGGAATGTCGTTGAGGAATATACATTCACGATGGACTATTATTTCATGATGGGCGACAACCGCGATAATTCGCTTGACTCACGTTACTGGGGTTTTGTTCCAGAAGACCACATAGTTGGTTCTCCATGGCGTGTAATTATCTCATTTGACAAGGACAAGAGCATTTTTAATGGCGGAATACGATGGAACCGCATGTTCCTTGATGCCAATCCGGATAAAGCGAGGTTTTAATTGTTTGTCTGCATATGAGCTACAGTATAGGCATATTAGACAGCGACTACGCCTCCTGGGTAAAAGAGCTTGTTAAACGCTACAAGAGCAGCCAAATAAAAGCGGCTATCAAGGTAAACCGGGAATTACTCCGCTATTATTGGGAGCTTGGTAAAGATATTGAGGAAAAACAAGTTGAAAATAAGTATGGCAGTAAATTCTATGCTACATTAAGCCGAGATTTAAGGCATGAAATGCCCGAAGTGGAAGGGCTATCTGAGACGTCCATACGATATGCCAAGAGATTTTATTCACTTTATAATCAGCAATTTAAAATTCTTCCACAAGTTGTGGAAGAATCCGGAGAGTCAAATTCTCCACAACTTGAGGAACGTTTGTATACTGATTTATTTTCAGTACCATGGGGGCATCACAGATATATAATAGATAAGTGTTCAGATGACTCAAATAAGGCGTTGTTTTACATCCGCAAAACGATAGAAAACGGATGGAGCAGAGATGTATTGCTAAACGCATTGAGTACCAAGCTGTATGAAAGAAATGGAAAAGCCCTGACGAATTTCAATAATACACTTCCCGAAATAGACAGTGATTTGGCACAGGAACTAACACGGGACCCTTATGATTTCTCTTTTACAGGTCTTAGAGGTAAGTATAATGAACGTAAACTAAAAGACACCCTCTTGACAAATATTACAAATTTTCTACTGGAGCTTGGTACCGGATTTGCTTACGTCGGTAAAGAATACAGACTACAAATAGCAGAGAAGGAAAAGTTCATAGACTTGCTATTCTATAACTTAAATCTCTCATGCTATGTTGTAGTAGAGGTGAAAATTGGAGAGTTTGATTTTGCTGATGCCGGACAGTTGGGAGGGTATGTAGTGGCATGCAATCACATTTTGCGAAAAGAAGGTCGTGACAATCCAACAATTGGTCTATTAATATGCAAACAAAAAAGCAACACTTTGGTACAATATGCTTTGGAATCAAGCTCACAGCCCATAGGAATCTCTGAATATGAACTTGAGAAACTATATCCAGAAAAGGTTGAAGGCACAATGCCGTCAATCAAAGAAATAGAGGAGAATTTAGATAGTCAGTCAGATATATAAACAGTCAATTCAAATACACGAGCATAACAAATGGCATCTCCCCTGACACTTTATCCTGACCAGACGGCATTTCTGAGCCCTGCATATTATGCGAATGTGGATTATTATGCTACGCTCGCAAAGTATGGGAGTGCGGTGATAGACTTTTCATCTCAGTTTGATAAACGTCAGAAATCGACCCACCGAACTGTAATTGCCGACGTAAATCAAGAACTTCAGCTTACTGTGCCGATAGAGAAGCCGGTATCTTTGACGGCTGCACGATGGAGCGATATACGGCTTTCCCGGCATGGGGAGTGGTGGCACGTTCATCGGGTGTCGATAGAGTCTGCATACGGTCGCACACCGTTTTTCGAGTTTTATATAGACCGCTTCTTAAAATTTCTCAGCCGCGATGTGGTGGATAATTATCCTACTCTGGCAGCGTTGGATATAGCCATAAATAGCGAAATATGTGATATTCTGGGCATAGAGACCGAAATAAGCTATTCTCAGGCAGATGGTGAGCACCACAATGCTAATAATGGGCAGGTGATGGATTTTAGGGGTAAAAATCTACCATTGTCAGAGGTAGTGCCGTACTATCAGGTGAGACAGGAGGAATTTGGTTTTATTCCTCATCTCTCAATCCTTGACCTTATCTTCAATATGGGTCCGGAAGCGGCGATAGTGCTGAAGAAAATGGGGTAGCTCGCAAGTAGTCATAAGCCCTATTACAAAACATCAAATTAAAGCCAATAGATAGCGACAAATTACATAATGCCATAAATAGCTGATAAATAAATGAAATAGCAAAATTTATGTTGCAAATCAGGGGCAACTTTCACCATTTTTTGGCGTAAATCAGGGGCAAGAGCGGGTATTTATGTTGTAAATCAGGGGCAACATCCATCAATTTTTGGCGTAAATCAGGGGCAAGAAGGCAAAAAGATGAGTGACTGTGAAAAAAATTTGTTAATAATCAGATAAATAACTAACTTTGCAACCTGAAATAAGAATGTGTAACTAAAACATATAATTTTGGATATAGACCCTTTACCAGCCACGACGCCTGCACTGTGTATGTGTCAGGCGGCAGTAACAGTATTTTCAACAGGACAGTCAATAGCCCTAATCCTCGCTGTGCTATGCCTTTTTATCTCGGGCTTTATCTCAGGCAGCGAAATTTCATTTTTCTCACTTTCCCCAAATCATGACGATGAAGTGGAGGAATCCAAGAATCGGGATGAAATCATAAGACTTCTCGACAATCCGGACAGACTTCTTGCTACAATTCTCATTGCCAACAATATGGTGAATGTGGCGATAGTGGTGCTCACTACATATGCACTTTCACCGCTATTTGCCGGGCTGTCAGCGCTTGTGAGCTTTTTGGTTCAGTCTGTGTTGCTGACTTTTCTCATCCTGCTTTTCGGAGAAATCCTGCCTAAATTGATAGCGAACAACAAGCCTGTAGCGTGGGCGGAATTTGCAGCGCCGATACTGTCAGGAATAGTAAAACTGTGCTATCCAATATCGTCTCTGCTGGTGAAAAGCACATCGTTTGTGAACCATGTTGTCAGAAAACGGAGCGGTGCGGTGACGACGGATGAACTCTCGCAGGCCCTTGAAATAACAAAAGTGGAGCCTGCGGCAGGCGACAAGGAAATGCTGGAGGGAATACTTAAATTCGGCGACACGACAGCGGCAGAAATCATGACTCCTCGCGTAGATATCACAGATGTGGATATTTCTATGGGATTTACCGAGGTGATGAAAATAGTTGTGGAAAGCGGCTATTCCCGTCTTCCGGTGTATGATGGCACGCAAGACAATATAAAGGGAATACTTTATTCTCGAGACCTTCTGCCATACGTTGGTCAGCGCGAAGACGACAAATTTAACTGGCAACGACTAATCCGCGAGCCATATTTCGTGCCAGAATCACGCATGATAAATGACCTTCTTGAAGACTTCCGAAAGCTGAAAATACACCTTGCCGTAGTGATAGACGAATATGGCGGCACGCAGGGAATAGTGACCCTTGAGGACGTATTGGAGGAAATCGTGGGGGATATAAAGGACGAATATGACGATGAGGAGTCGTTTTACAAGCGTCTGCCGGATGACACGTTTATATTCGAGGGCAAGACGGTTCTGACGGACTTTTTCCGCGTGACAGACCTCAATGAGGATGATTTTGCAGATGTGACAGCAGATGCGGAAACGCTTGCGGGTATGCTCCTTGCCGTAAAGGGAGATTTTCCAAAGAAAAAGGAGCCACTGGAATACCGCAACTGCCGTTTCCTAATCCTGGAGATGCAGGGTCACCGTATCTCCAGCGTGCGCGTAAAGGTGCTGAAAGATGGAGCGGTAGAATAATGATGCGTTGTAAAGAGCTGAATATTATTCTTATACTGCTTTCGGTGGCGCCTTTTGTTGCCTGCGACAGTAGAAATGCGCCAATTCCCCGCAGATATGCGTATCCAAGGATTGACACTTATCCCGAGGCTTACACACAAATCCCGGGATTGCCGCTAAACATAGAGAAAAACGACTCTGCAACAGTCTTGACAGACTCTGTGCAAGATGACGGAAACAGGTGGATAACGATATATTACCGACGCTACAATTCACACTTGTACCTCACCCTGTCGCAATGCAAGACGGCTGAAAAAATGGAAGAAGTGGTTTCAAACCGCACGCAGCGCATAGCCCTTAATACCGGAGGAAATGACTATGAGCAGACAGAGATAACTAATAATCAGGGATTTACAGCAACCATATTGAAAATAAACGGTAGTAGCGCAAACCCGGTGATGTTTATTGCCACAGACCGCCAAAAATACGTTGTAAGCGGCATTTTCTATATGGACGACGGGGAGGCATCCACCAAGCCTGACTCTGTATCACCAATAATAGACGCAGCAGAGCGCGATATAATCCATTTGAGCAAAAATTTGAGATAGAATGCGGTATATTAAGGATTTACATGAAGGCGTCACAGTGGCTTTGGATGAGATATGCGCTGAAAGAGTAGAAAAATACCGCAAAATGCTCTTGCCGAGCGAAATCGCAGATATTGACGCAGCCGGAAGCATCAAGCGGCGCGAGGAAATGACTGTCACTCGCGGTATGGTCAAGGAAATCTTCGGCGAACATGCTATGATACGCCACAATCCGGATGGTGCGCCGTATATTGCTGATTATAAAGGACATATATCTATATCGCACACTAAAGGCTTTGCTTGCGTAGCATATTCCGATAGCCCTGTGGGAATAGATGTGCAGCAATGGAGCAATGCCCTGATTTCAATAAAAGAAAAATACCTTAACGAGGCGGAAATAGAGGCATTTGGCGAAAACAAATTGCTCCTTTTAAGGGCATGGTGTGCTAAAGAGGCAACATATAAGATACTGCGAATTAAAAATCTGTCGCTCAAGGCAATAGATACTACTCATTTTCCTGAAATAGTTGTCACTCCGACAACTGACACACTTGAACCGCACTATGACACGCCAATAAAAATTGACTGCACCGTAGTATTGGACAAAATCAGGCTTAATGGAGCGGAGATATTTGTCAAACCGGAACTGTGCATGGTCTTAATTGTTAAATAAACGTTAAAATTTTCATAAATTGCTTTATATTAGTGGAATTTGGCGTAAATTTGCATTTACAACACTTTTTTTCAAACGAAAGATAAACCTACATAGAAAACGAATACATTCATGAAACTTTTCACTCTCAAAAAGTTAATAGCCACAGCACTATTGTGCATGGGCGTATTTGCGTCAAACGCAGAAATTCCGGCGGGATATTACCGGTCGCTCAATGGAAAGTCTAACGCCGAACTGAAGACCGCTATCCATAACCTTCTAAAGGACCATACACTCGTATCGTCATATAATGCGCTACCACAATATTTTGCAAAGACCGACGTATATAACGACGGCACCAACCGCTGGTGGGACATGTATAGCGACGACGTGCGATATGCGCCATCCTTCTCAGGACTAAACCGCGAGCACTCATTTCCTAAAAGCTGGTGGGGCGGGGGCTCAGACACACCGGCATATGTGGACCTGAACCATCTCTATCCATCTGAGATGAAAGCGAATACAGCAAAGTCTAACTATCCACTGGGCGTGGTTGCGACAGCGTCGTTTGACAATGGCTGCTCCAAGGTAGGTAGCCCAACAACAGGACAAGGAGGCGGAGCGTCAAAGGTATTTGAGCCTGATGACAGATATAAGGGCGACCTTGCACGCGCATATTTCTATATGGTGTGCTGCTACCAAAACCTTACATGGAAATATACCTATATGGTACAACAGGAAACCTACCCGACCCTCACCTCCTGGGCGATAAACCTGCTCATGAAATGGCACCGCGAAGACCCACCAAGCGAAAAGGAATATCTCCGCAACGAGGAAGTGTATAAGGTACAAAATAACCGCAACCCATTCATTGACTATCCAGACCTCGCCGAATACCTATGGGGCAACAAGAAAGGTCAGCTGTTCTATGAATCAAACAGTAGTGAACCTGCGGGCGACCC
Source organism: Muribaculaceae bacterium (assembly GCA_051871335.1). Lineage (GTDB taxonomy): Bacteria > Bacteroidota > Bacteroidia > Bacteroidales > Muribaculaceae > CAJUPY01. The sequence goes on from JBJECS010000055.1 coordinate 16,641, forward strand.
AATCCTCATCACCCCGGTACAGGGGATGACACTTGACTTCGGACAGGTTGCAATAGGCAAGTCTACGACAGCACGCCTTCTTTTCCGCGGAGAGAACCTCACAGGCTCGCTTTCAATCGCTCTGTCAACAGGCGACAAGGCTATGTTCTCAATTCCTACAAAGTCAATCTCTACAAGCAAGGTAAATACCCCAACGGGCTATGACCTTGAAATCACTTATACACCTACCGCTATCGGCAAGCATACCACAAAGCTGATTGTATCAGACGGCGGCATCACCGGTTCACGCGGAATAGTTTTCAATGCGGAATGTTGTGAAATGCCTACCCTCCAGACACCAAAGGCACTCCCGGCAACAGATATTCAGGAAGATTCATATGTTGCAAACTGGGAAATCCCGGCAGGCGATGAAATTGACTATTATATCGTCACCCGCACCCGCCTGTGTAACGGTGTATCATCAATCGAAGAAATAGAGGCAGAGACAAATTCGCTTGAGATAGAAGACTTTGCAGAGTCAACATCTGAAAGCTATTATGTACAATCTGTACGCCTGGGCGAGCGCTCACAGCCTTCAAACGTGATATTTGTAGAACACGCAGGCGTGACAGGCATAGAGGCAGACATGAAGCTCGGCACATGCAATATACCGGGCGGAGTACGCTTTGTATGCTCACAAGTTCACCATAATGTAGCTATTTACGACGTGGCAGGACGCCAGATAATGACGCTCCCACAGGTAGAAAACGATGATGAAATAATGCTCCCATATGGAGTTTACCTCATCTCTGTACCATCTCAGCGTCAGCTCCTGAAGGTAATTGTGAAATAAAACGAACCCAAATTGTTGTAGTCATATTGTTGCTGTGGGGTGCACGAGTTTGTGTACCCCACTCTTTTTTGCCACCATTTGCAGAAAAAGTTGAAATTTATTCAATAAATGTTAAAATATTTGAATGTTTAAAGAATATGGATTATTTTTGCAGATTAAAAAGGAATATCAATGCGAAAACAATAAAAAATTAATATAAATCCAAAAGACCTAAACATGAAACAAATTAGCCGACTGTTATTATTGACAGTAGCAATTATCCTTGGCGTAAGCACAGCGATGGCTGCCGATGCGCCGGTGAAACGAGAAATGCGAAGCACATGGCTCGCGACCGTGTGGCGCCTTGACTGGCCAAGTGCCACAATCGGTGGTGGAGGCACAGTATCATCACAAAAAGCAGAAATGATAACACTGCTCGACTCACTTCAGGCAAACAATTTCAACTGCGTAAACTTCCAGGTACGCGGACGCGCCGACGCATTTTATAAATCAAGCTACGAACCATGGTCTGAAGACCTCGTATCAAAGCGTGGTAATGACCCGGGCTACGACCCACTTGCATTTGTAGTGGAAGAATGCCACAAGCGCGGCATGGAATGTCACGCATGGCTCAACCCATATCGCTATGAATCTGTAATAGGACAGTGGAACAACCTTCCGGGCTGCTATCGCAGCACACATCCTGAATGGCTTATCGACCAGAGCGGAATGTCAATCTTCAACCCGGCACTTCAGGAAGTAACAGACCTTATCTGCAATATTATCCGCGAAATTATCACAAACTACGATGTGGATGGCGTGCTTTTCGATGACTACTTCTATCTTCAGGGCACTACAACCCAAGACGATGAGCAATACAATGCATACACCGCAGCAGGCGGCACACTTGGCAAATCAGACTGGCGCCGCCAGAACGTAAACAATATGGTAAAAGCCGTTTACAACACAATCCAAGACGTTAAGCCATGGGTACGCTTCGGTATATCACCTGCAGGTATTGCCTGCACATCAGCCGGAGTTGCTTCAAAATACGGACTTTCATCATACTGCCCAACTGGAAGCGACTGGCAGTATGACGGTATCTACTCAGAGCCGGTGCAGTGGCTTATGGACCACTCTATCGACTACATCTCTCCACAGATATACTGGACTATCGGACATACTACCGACTATGATGCTGCAACAAAATGGTGGAGCCAAACAGCGGCACACTTTAACCGCCACCTATATGTCTCCCACTCAATATCTTCACTGACATCATCAAGCAAGGGAGCAGAGGCATTATCAAGAAACGAGCAGACAATCCTTGCTTCCAAGGCACCAAAATCTTCAGGACCTAACGCATCAGCATTTTTTGAGTATGCAAACGAGGTGCGTCTTAACCGCGAGTACTCGCTCGACGGCTGCCCCGGCTCAATATTCTATTCTACAAAATACGTCTATAAGACAGCTCCTCTCTTCGGTCACTATCTCAAGACTCAGGTTTTCAACAGCAAAGCGCTGCTCCCAATAATGACATACAAGCCGGGCAACAACCCGGGTATCGTGTCAAACGTAAAGCTTAACGGAAACGTATTGACATGGGACGGCTACGACAACGTTCGCTATACAGTGTATGCTATCCCTACAATCGTGGATATTGCAAATTTCGACAAAGAAGCGGAATATCTTCTCGGCGTGAGCTACGACACATCATTCACTATACCTGACAACAAAATGGCAGGATATAACTATGCTGTGTGTGTTCTGGACCGCGTAGGCAACGAATATTCAGCAGCTTTCGCAGGTCTTGCCACCGAGCCTCTTGACGCTCCTACACTCATCACCCCAGCAGCGAATGAAAGCATTGAAGCTCCATTTATCTTTAAGTGGAATGCAGTGGCAAACGCTACTATTTACACCGTAGAAGTGGCATACGACAATGAGTTCAAGAAGATGGTAGCAACCGGACAAACTACAGGTACAACACTTGCGACAGACGTATTTGAGCTCCTTCCGGTAGATACACAGCTTTACTGGCGTGTACGTGCCTCAGCAAACGGATATGTTGACGGTGTATCAGCCGTAAATCCATTTAAGTCTATCATGGTGCATGTAACAAGCCCTGCTGACGGCTCAGTAAACATGACATTCACCCCTACTATCACATGGTCTCCGGCAGACCGCAAGGTAACGTTGGAAATCTCCAGCACACTGGACTTTGAAAAAATCGTATATTCAAAAGAGGTGTCATCAGGCAGCCACACTGTAGAAAAATACGTACTCGGTAGCAATACGAAATACTTTGTCCGCTTTAACTATACAAAAGACGGTATGCAGGTATTCTCACCTATAATTTCTTTCACAACAAAGGTTGCAGACCCGGTTGCCACCACGCTCGCATTCCCAACAGAGGGCGGCGACATCTATGGTGACAACTATGTGATTGCAAACAAGGTTGAAGGTGCAGACAAGGTCGTATTTGAAGTTGCAAAATCTAAATCTTTCCCGTCACGCTCAAAGGTGACATACATCGGCACTACCGGTCAGTGGGAGTCTGCATTCATCTCTTCATGGACACAATCCACCACATTCTGGTCTGCAGGCACAACATATTATTTCCGCGCACTTGTACAGTATAAAGACGCAACGGGCAACACCGTAAAATCTGAATACTCGCCAATAGTATCCGCCATTTACCGTGGTGCCGAGGGTGCAGCTGAAGTGGTAGAAGCCGACAGTTTCATAATCGACGGCAACACACTCCACCTTAGTGGCGTGAAAGCAGACGTGACAGTGTATAACGTAGCAGGACAGACTGTAATGAGCGCTACCAGCGACTCAGAGCTTAGCCTTGCACCTCTCGCATCCGGCATTTACCTCATCAAAATCAATGCTGCAGACAAGTCTGCCACTCTCAAGCACGTTGTAAAATAATATTTTCGCACAAAATAACTACGAGTCCAAGCCTGCCGCAGCGGGCTTGGACTTTTTTTGACAAATGGCAACACTTTGGAATACATCGCACATTACAATCTATCACTATTACATAGGAAAATAATATAAAAAATAGGGAGTTCGCTGAAAATTTGCAAAATAATTGTGAAAAATTTTGCATATATCATAAAAATGCAGTAAATTTACGCACTTTTTCCCCATTGCGAAAAATAATAAAAAACTTAACATAAAAAACAGTAAACATTACAGACTATGTATAAAACTTATTTATACAAAATTTTGGCTATCACCCTATGTGCTATAGGGTTATCAGCATCCGCAGCTACCCTGACAGAGGGATTTGAAGCAACGGCAAATGGCACTTATACGGACACATCAGTACAAGGCGATGCCTGTGTGTGGAATTTGTCTAATGCAGGCACATATACCGAATCCGCAAACGCATATGCCGGCACAAGATATATGCGTCTGGGCAGTAATGCTACGAGCTATTTTGCCATGGCATCAGACAAGAGCGGCGGCGCGGGAACACTTACTTTCTACGCCCGCGAATGGTCAACAGCAGACGGCGCGGCAACAGTGAACGTGCAATATTCAACAGACGGCGGGTCATCATGGACTACCGTAGGCACTGCATCAATTTCCAGCACCACTTACACAAAATATTCTTACACAATCAACAAAAGTGGCAGCGTAAGAATAAAATTTGCCCAGACAGCAGGTAAGCGAGCTATTTTTGACAGCATCACACTGACCGACTACACTGCAACTACTACAGCCGCTATCACATCGCCAACAAATGGCAGCACTGTGAATTTCGGCACTTGCACGGCAAACGTAAACAGCCAGCAGACGATTGTGGTGAAAGGTACCGGACTCACTGCATCCACTACTGTAGCCGTTTCAGGCACAGGCTTTTCTTGTGGCTCTACAAGCCTGAGCGCAACAAAGGTGAACTCTGACGCAGGTGCACAGCTGCAAGTCAATTTCAAAGGCACTTCCGGCGGCTCATATTCAGGCACACTGACCCTGACAAACGGCAGCACCACGATTAAGGTAAACCTAAAAGCGACCATTGCCGGTACTACCACCACTACACCTACATTCAGCAGCCCGACAAACGGCAGCACAGTGGATTTCGGCACTTGCACGGCTAACACCACCAGCCAGCAGTCTGTAAACGTAAAGGGTTCTAACTTTACAGAGGCCGCTACAGTCAGCATAAGCGGCACAGGCTTCTCAGTAAACACTACTTCGCTGAGTGCGAGCACAATAAACTCAACTAATGGCGGTACACTGCAAGTAAACTTTAAGGGTACTTCCGGCGGATCTTACACAGGTACGCTCACCATCACCAGCGGTTCTGTTTCCACTAAAGTAAATCTCAAAGCGACTATTGCGGGCACTACCACAACCTCCGGCATCACATCGCCAACAAATGGCAGCACTGTGAATTTCGGCACTTGCACAGCGAGCACCACAAGCCAACAGACGATTGTGGTGAAAGGTACCGGGCTCACATCAGCCACATCGGTATCTGTTTCCGGTACAGGCTTCACAGCCGGCTCCACCAGCCTCAGTGCAACAAAGGTGAACTCTGACGCAGGAGCACAACTCCAGGTAAACTTCAAAAGCGCAAGCGCAGGCAGCTATACCGGTACCCTTACGCTTACTAACGGCAGCACTACCATCAAAGTGAACCTCAAAGCCACTATCGGCTCATCATCAAGCAGCGGAGGCAGCACTACAACAGCCACTTATACATCACCCGCAGCCGGCAGCACCGTAGATTTCGGCACTGTAGCGCTCAGCACCACACAGACATCTACAGTGATAGT
>JBJECS010000056.1:0-4297 GCA_051871335.1 Muribaculaceae bacterium
TTTTCACTCACAAAGACAGTCTCGCTCTTGTCTTTCTTAGAGGAAATTTACAAAATTACTACGCATTTTTCACACATTTTCCAAAAAAAATCACTAACTTTGCGGTAGAAAAGTTCCAAAATCCAATAAGTATATATAATTTCAAAAATATATTTTAAAAACTGCAAAAAGAATGAAAAAAAGCGCTTTACAAAAAGCCCGTGCAGCTTATCAGCCAAAACTCCCTGTAGTTTTGACAGGTGCTGTACAAGTTGTTGAAGGTGATGCAACACAGTCTGTTGCTGACCAGGAAGAAATCAAAAAACTTTTTCCTAACACCTACGGCCTTCCGGAAATTACGTTTGAAAAACGTTCTACTCCAGTTTCCAACAAGCCTATCAATGTGGGTGTTATCCTTTCCGGCGGTCAGGCTCCCGGCGGACACAATGTTATCAGCGGTCTTTTCGACGGTATAAAGAAAATCCACCGCGACAGCCGTCTTTTCGGCTTCCTCATGGGTCCTGACGGACTTATCAAGCACAACTACATTGAACTCACTGCAGACATTATTAACGAGTATCGTAACACCGGTGGCTTCGACATCATCGGCTCCGGACGTACTAAGCTCGAAAAAGAAGAAGACTTTGAAAGCGGTCTTGTAATCCTCCGACAGCTCGGCATCACTGCTCTCGTAATCATCGGTGGTGACGACTCTAACACCAATGCCGCTATCCTCGCAGAATACTACAAGGCTAAAAATGCAGGCGTTCAGGTTATCGGTTGCCCAAAAACAATTGACGGAGACCTCAAAAACGAATATATTGAGACCTCTTTCGGTTTCGATACCGCTACTAAAGTCTACTCTGAAGTTATCGGCAATATCCAGCGCGACTGTAACTCTGCAAAGAAATACTACCACTTCATCAAGCTTATGGGACGCTCCGCTTCTCACATCGCCCTCGAATGTGCTCTACAGACTCAACCTAACGTCTGCATCATCTCTGAGGAAGTAGAAGCTAAAGGAATGTCACTGCCTGACATCGTAAACTACATTGCAGACATCGTGGTTCGTCGTGCTGCTGATGGCAAAAATTTCGGTACTGTACTCATCCCTGAAGGTCTCATTGAGTTTGTTCCAGCTATCAAGGCGCTCATCTCTCAGCTTAACGACCTCGTAGCTGAAGGCACTCCTTCCGGTGAAGAATTTGCCGCAGTTGCTCCTGAAAAGCAGATTGAATGGATTCTCGCTCACCTCAGCGAAGAAAACCTCGCTACTATCAACGCTCTCCCTGCAGACGTTGCTCGTCAGCTCTGCCTTGACCGTGACCCGCACGGCAATGTACAGGTTTCTCTCATCGAGACTGAGAAGCTCCTCAGCAAGATGGTTGCCGCTCGCCTCGCTGAACTAAAGACTGAAGGCAAATACAACGGCAAGTTCTCTGCCCTCCACCACTTCTTCGGATATGAAGGACGCTGCGCTGACCCATCTAACTTCGACGCTGACTACTGCTACGGACTTGGTTTCAATGCCGCTTGCCTCATCAATGCCGGAGTAACCGGCTATATGTCTTCTCTCCGTGGACTCAACAAGCCTTCTGTACAATGGCGCGCAGGTGGTATTCCTGTGACTATGATGATGAACATGGAGCGCCGCAACGGTAAGATGAAACCTGTTATCCAAAAGGCTCTTGTTCGCCTCGATGGTGCACCATTCCTCAAATTTGCCGCTAAACGCGACCAGTGGGCTATTAACACTGAATATGTTTATCCGGGTCCTATCCAATACTTCGGCGCTCCTGAAGTTTGCGACCAGCCTACCCTCACACTCACTTACGAACACCAAGGCAAATAATACCATAAGGTTCATAATGCCAAATACATAATGTGATAATTTAATCGGACGCCTTTCAGCGTCCGATTTTTTGTATATTTTTCTCCAGATTCTCTATTCTCCAATACAAAAAGGGCTCCCCTTTCGAGGAACCCTTTTTATCTATTTATCGTGCGGCGCGTGATGTATCACGTCCACCACACTTTCATTGATTACACCGATTATCGGATAATCTGCTTGCTTACCTTATTGCCCTGACGGACGATATAAAGACCATTCTGTGGATTTGCCACGCGAACACCCTGAAGATTGTAGTATTCTACCGGTGCATCTGCGTCTTCAATCTCCACTGCCTCTACGCCAGTAGAAACACCGGAACCGTTTACAAATATATTAACCGCAGTATAGCCTTCTCCAATAGTGGCAGTTTTCACGAAGTTTGTGCCATTATATGCAAGATATTCACCACCATCAAATTTCACTAATACTTGCCCATTCTCTAATTCAAGTTTGAACTTTGCAGCACTCGCCTGGTCTTGTACTCTTATAACATTATTATCAGCATCTACAGCAAGATATGTACGAGTATTATTTTCTGCTCCTATCTCACCTAATCCTCCACAAAGAGTGAATGAGTCTTGACTTCCATTGATTTCAAATTCATCTACAGTAATTTGACCTTTTAAGAGAGAAATATTATTATCATCTCCTAATTCCACTGTAGCAACGCCCTCATTACGTGCAAATGTAGTGTTGCTACCATTCATTGCCGCCAATACAGAGAACTTACCTGAGACAAGTGATGCTTCGGTCACCTTATCGTATGAAACGTCCAAACCATCAACACCTGTTCTCCAAATAACCTTGAGACTTGACACAGATGCAGCACCTCCATCAGTAATTTTTATTCCTATGTATTTGTAATCCCATGGAATATTATATGACACAGTCTTCCCACCAGTAGTTATAAAGGTTGTTAATAAATCTCCTTGTGTCTCAGTATTCTTTAATTGACCTCCACCTACAGCGTATGGCTCATTTTTTCCGTAAACACTTAATGTTCTGCCATCGCTTCCTGCAAATGTAATTTTAATTGCTTGAATTTCTCCAATAGAATAAGTCATTACAATTTCGCAGTCATCCCTGTTTGAATTCATTTGAAATCCATTACTATTATATGCATATCCGGCAAAAACTCCACCGGCTACTACTGCAGGGTCAAATGCTTTATATTCGGTTGTGACATTAGTTTTATCAACTGTCAACTCTCCCATGAGTTTTGATGTAGAAGCGATAATATAGTGTGCTGTTGTTTCCGCTGCTCCATTATATTTATTTGTTGTTTTGGCAACCAAAGTGAATTTTTTGCATGGGTCACCACTAAATGTATATTCAATTGTAGGAACTGCATCATTTGCTGCAACTGTCTCAACTTCCGTTCCATTTACAGTTAATGACAGCGAACATCCTGCTGTACCTGTAATAACGACCTTTTCATTAGTTATGTTTCCTTCTTCATCAACAATATATACTTCATCATAATCCTCAAGGCTGAAGGTTGGCTGTTCTGCAGCGGGAGCTACTACTGTGTAAGTTCCCTCAAGTTTACTGCTTGTCAATCCATCTTTTGATGCCTCAAAGACACAATCGAGAGTCGTATTTAGGTCTGATTCTTGTATTGTGTAAGTATATGGAAATGATTCGTTTGTAATGCTGACATTATTTCCAATCTTACCATTAAGCACAGCTCCATCAGTTTTACAATTCACTGTAATTGTTTTCCCGATTTCAATATCGCCAAATGCAGGGTCAACTGTTACAGCCTCTACTTCTGTTGGGTCAGATGCCTGTTTTTTATAAAGCGAAGGATACTTTTGACTACCAGAATAATACCTAAAACGCCCAGTAGAAGATGTATTATATTGCAAAAAAGTGCCACCTTTAGACGTAATTTTCAGATTCGAGCCTTCAAAAGATATTGTATTTAAGTAATCTTCTGCATATGTTTTGCTCGCTGATAATTTTCCACTGGAAGTGCTATTAGTTCCAATATAGTACCCAGCCGCACTTTTAATAGAATATCCATTATCTACCTTTTCAATCGAAAAGAAAAAATCACATCCATTTGTTGAAATAGCATTGTCCACTATTGTAACTGAAACGTGATTACCAGCTACATCATAAGACGATAAATTACCGTTAAATGCTTCTCCATTATACACGATAAGGTAATCTCCAGACCAATCTGTAGGTACTTCAGTAACCTTAACCCACGTTTCTGTAACTTGCGCCCCCCCCCGAAATTACAAACAGGAAGCAAAAAGAAAGTAAAAGTAAAAGTTTTTTCATAATAAATTTTTGGTTAGTTTGTTAATAATTTGAATCTGTTGCAAAGGTACGAAATATTATTGACACAGAGTAATTTACGATGATATTTTTTATTAAATATTTGTGAACACTCAAATAAAAGCCATAAGGGAGTAATAT
>JBJECS010000057.1:0-4295 GCA_051871335.1 Muribaculaceae bacterium
TATCACCGGGTTAGGTCTCTGCGAGACCTTAACCCGGCGTTTACCACAAATCGGTCTCTGCGAGACCTCGCCCCGATGTGCCTCCGACACATCGAGGTCCCTCGCCTGATGAGCGGACGTGATGCATCACGTCCCTACGATAAGGTGGTGGAAATCAGCGGGATATGTGGTGGACGTGATACATCACGTCCCTACGATAAGTGGGTGGAAATCAGTGGAATGCAGTTCGGACGTGATACATCACGACGCTACGATAAGGTGGTGAAAATCAGCGGGATATGTGGCGGACGTGATGCATCACGTCCCTACGATAATTGGGTGGAAATCAGCGGGATATGTGGTGGACGTGATGCATCACGTCCCTACGATAAGTGGGTGGAAATCAATGAGATACATTTCGGACGTGATACATCACGTCCCTACGATAAGGTGGTGGAAATCAGTGGGATATGTGGCGGACATGATGCATCACGTCCCTACGATAAGTGGGTGGAAATCAGCGGGATATGTGGTGGACGTGATACATCACGACGTTGCGATAAGGCAATGGAAATCAGGGAGATACATTTCGGAGGTGATACATCACGACGCTACGATAAGGTGGTGGCAATCAGGGAGATAAGGGACGGACCAGTAGGACGGGTCGGAAGGAGAAGAGAAAGCTATATTCTGTGAATGGAGAATGGAGTACGGATAATAGAGTATAGGGAGCTATATTCAGAGAATGGTACAGTGTAAACTGTATAGAGAACAGAAGATAGAGAGAAGAGAACATTGAAATATTGGAAAAAAAGCGGCGAAGTGTTAAAGGATTTTACTGTTATTAACGTAATTTAACAATCGGGGGGGGTAAATTGAGAGATTATATTTACCTTTGCATAGGATTTTATAAATCTTATACAAATACGAATATTGAGTTAAGAATTTAAGCGTTACAGGTATATTTAACATGAAATTGAAAACGATAGTTAGCCGTGCTATAGCATTGGCATTGGCTTTGTCACCAATACATACATCAGCAGCGTTACCCAAGTCGGGCGACTGGACCAGTTGCGACATTACGGAGGATGAGGAAGTAACACTTGAAGGAGATGTATACATCAAACAGTGGGTGTATATATATGAGGGCAAGAAACTTTCTATCAATGCCGGCAGCTACACGATATACGCAAGGTATTATGATGAAACTGCTAATCCGGGAAATGGTGGTTCTATTCCGATATCGTTTAACGTAAATAAAAATGCAGAACTGGTAATAATTGGTGATGAAAGCAATCGCATGACAATAGCCGGTCCATGCACAAAAAATTATGGGTATGATGGAAGTGGCGAAGACCCAAGTTTTGCGTATGCCGAAAGTCGTGATGACTATTATTTTTGTCCCGAAAGTGGTGGATATGTTCCTGATGATGTGGATAAATATATGTCAAACTTTATGGTCGTAAAGGGAGGCGGTAAAGTGACAATAAAGAACGCAAATATAAAAAATATCAGGAATGTTCACTATTTTGACTATGCGTCCGTAATAGATATTGATGACGATGGAGCCGCAGGTGACGTGAATGTACGGCTTGAAAATGTAGATATCACAAACTGCATGAGTTGTAAGGGTAGAGGAGTGGTAGGATTAAAAGCAAGCGCAAGAGGGACCGTGTATATGAAAAATGTACATATTTCCAACTCAAGGACATATGAGTATGGAGGCGTGTTAGCCGGTTGCGGTGGCGGAAACCCGAGTGTAGTAGTGACGATGGATGAGTGTGAAATGAATAACTGTATCAGCTCCGGGTGGGGAGGTGCGATATTGTGGGCATGCAAGTCGGTTAATGGCACGAAATTAGTACTAAACAACTGTAAACTTCACCATAATTATGCACGCTGTATTGGAGGAGCAATTTCCAATGAGGGCACAGTGGAGCTTAATGGCTGCACGGTGGAAAATAACTGGGCAGGATATGCCGGAGGAGGTATCGCTACCATGCCGTTTACCCTTGATAGCGGAAGCGGGGATGCGAATGGTTTGTCTTTAGGAACCGGGAATATAATCCGAAATAACGCGACAAAATACACTAAGAGTGCAGACCAAGAAGATGGCAAATTTAAAGCATTTGGTGGAGTAAAGCCGACCGGAGGTGGAGGAATCTGGATATTGATGAATTTACCCGGCTGGACATGTATTTCCGAAATAGGGTCCGGCAATGAGATATATAAAAATACATCAGCATATGCGGGAGGAGGAATATTGCTATACAAGTCAGACGGCAGCACGACATCCCTAACGTCAGCGGCAAAGATTTACGAGAATAAGTCAACAACAGCCGGCGGAGGCGGCGGAGGCATTGCAATAGGAGCGGCTGATGGCGTGACAGAGCTGCCATCGGTGACAATAAATGGCGGAGAGATATATGACAATGAATCGACGGAGTATCATGGTGGCGGCGTATATATGCCGGGTGGAAAATTCACAATGACAGCGGGCAGTATCAAAGAAAATTCAGCGGCACTAAATGGCGGTGGGTTCTATATTAAAAATGGCAATGTGGAGATAACCTCACCTGATGCACAAATTACCGGCAATAGCTGCGGCACATATGGTGCAGGACTATATGTGGGTAATACCGGCTCAACGACAGTGAACACGACCTTTTCAGGCGGAACCATCAAGGGCAATGGAGTCAATGGCTGTGTTGCAGGCGGAGGAATCTGCGTAGAGGGAAATGTGAATTTCACCACAAAAAATACTAATATCGAGGATAATGTAGCGGGTAACTCACGAGGTAACGGCGGTGGCATATGCGTAATAGGAGGCGCAAAGATGACGTATGAGTCAGGTCGAATCAGAAATAATAAGGCAATAGCGTCAGAAAGTTACAATACGGGCTATGAGAAAGGCATAGAAGAAATAGGCGGCTTTGGAGGCGGTGTGTTTGTCTCAGGGGCAGGCAGCAGCCTGACGTTCAGCATGGGCGAAGGAACGAGCCTTGGTCTTTACGGCAACACGTCAAGCAACGGTGGCGATGACATATTTGCGAGTGGAGCCGGGACAACTGTTACAATACCCAACGTGACTGGTATGACACTGACGGACTTTGAGGTGCCTGTATCAGAAAGCTCTCTATTCTGGGCAGAAGACTATGCGACAAATGACCCTTACTATGGTGAAGGGACAAAGATAAACAACGGATGGAGCGGGACGAACCTGCGCTACCGCGATACTCTTAAGGCTTTCAGAGACCCGTATAAGGTGGCATTTTCTGAAACGACATATGCACTTGATAATAAATATACGTCTCTTGCCCTCGGATATGGCATGATTTTTGCAACGATAGAAAAGACAGGTCTTAAAAAGGGCGAGAGCGCGATATTTGACGTGATAAATACAGGAGACGGCAAAAAGTATTACAGCGTAGTTCTGACAGGGACAGACGATGCGGGCACAACGGTGTCTCGGCGTGTTGGTCTTTTCCCTGGCGAATGGAAAGTGGTGGAGACATCATGGAGCTGGACATACAGCGGCACTGTAGAGGATAATACGATAACCAAGACGATAACTGAAGGTGCGGTATTCTCCTTTACAAACGAGAAGCAGCAAAGTGCTCCGCACAGTGAAAGCAGTAAAGTGAATGAATTTAAGTAATGCTATATTATAAGTTTAAATAGTCTAATATTTTTATGTAATCAATTTGAATTCTCAGGACATAGAATGACAATTGGCAATTTAATTTAAATGTTTGTGTTAGATTTGGGCGTCGGCTATGTGAATAGGTGGCGTCCTTTTTTATATTCTCGCTTAAAACTAATGAAGATGTGCTGAGATGTGACTCTCCGAGCCTGCCGGTTTGCGCAATCCTCGCCTGATGAGGCGGACGTGATGCATCACGTCCCTACGATAAGGTAATGGAAATCAATGAGATACATTCCGGACGTGATGCATCACGTCCCTACGATAAGTGGATGGCAATCAGGGAGATAGTGGTAAAGGACAGAGAATAGAGGAGGCAAGCGTTGAGCGTTAAAGGTTTATCGTTATCGGTGAATTGATACCATAAAACGTGACTCTCCGAGCCACGAAGTACAGTGTCAGTTTGGACCAGGCGTCGTCGCTGCGCTCCTCGCCTGGTCTTTGCGCATGACAGCATGCTCTCCGAGCCTGCCAGATGGTGGCAGTGAATAGAGAATAGAGAATAGAGAATAGAGAATAGAGAATAGAGAATAGAGAATAGGGGCGGACGTATTTTATAGTGTAGATTCCAAAACGAAGTGCAACGTTATGGAGGTCTAAATTATGTAGATTC
>JBJECS010000058.1:0-4257 GCA_051871335.1 Muribaculaceae bacterium
TTATCTCCGAGATATTTTACAGTTATCACTCTGTCCGGCTGCCAAGCAAGGCGCAGTATATCGCCGGGAGCAAGTTCTGACGTCAATACAGACTCAGTGATAAAAAATTGGCTCTCAATTTTTCCCTCTTTGCGCAGCATCTCGCAAAAATCATCCCAGTCTCCATAACCGGCAAACTGTGCGAGGACATTTAGGCTACGCTCTGTCGTAGTGTCGCTTCTTCTGGTGGAATAGTTCCAGAGCCGCTCCAATGTGACCTCCGAGATGTGTTCTTTCATCTTTTTCTCAATCATAGAAACTAATATCAGGAAGTCGCTGTGAGTGCTCATCTTTGTCCCGGCTGCAGTTTCTACGGCAGCCTTAAGTGCGGAAATCTGGGGTATATCTGTTTTATAATACATAGCATAGTGAATGTTTTTGCGATTACAAAAATAATTACTAATTTTGGATTTTCAAAATAAATCAGTAATTACTAATTTCGAATTTACGTATATGGACACCGACAGCATGACTTTTCGCCCTGTCACAGCAGAGTTGAATATTATAGCCGGTTTTTCAGAGCCTGAATTGATTTCAAGTACCGGTAACTCACTGTTATTCAGAATAAAAAACTATGGCAAATATTTTATGCTTAAGACTCCTAAACAGGTTAATGCCATGTCGTTAGATATCCTTAAGCGAGAATATGAAATTTCCCTCTCGCTAAACCACTATAACATAGTAAACGCCATCACTTTTCTCCCCGACAGCCCTGTAGGTCCCGGAATACTGATGGAATATGTAGACGGCCGCAATCTAAACGACTTCCTTGCGGAAAATCCTTCGAAAAGTGCGCGAATTAAGGTAGCGGAACAGATTATTTCCGCCATAGCGCATGTTCACCTGTCAAATATAATTCATAACGACATAAAGCCTGAAAACATCCTTGTCACAAGGGTAAATGGCGATGCAAAACTGATAGACTTCGGACTGTCTGACAATGATGCTTTTTACGTAAACAAGCACCTTGGCGGCACGCCCCGATATGCCTCTCCCGAACTGTTGGCGCAGGAATCAGAAATAGACTCTCGCAGCGATATTTACTCGCTTGGCATGATTTTGCGAGACCTTTTCGGAAATAAATATTCAGGCATTACAGAGCGGTGTATGCAGAAAGACAAGGTTCTAAGATATCGCGATGCGGAGGAGCTTATGAATGCGTGGAGGCACCGGGACAGGCGTCTTCACCTTTCGCTCGTGGCATTTGCCATCCTTGCTGTGATAGGAGCCGGTTGGGCATATTTGTCTGTAGTAGACAGCCACGGCTCTGAAACTTTATCACAGGTGGCAGCATTAAAAGACTCTCTCGCTGCGTCACAACGGCAAACAGCTATCGCATCACGCCAACTCGACTCCGTCACAGCTATCCTTGACTCTATCGGTGCTGTGGAGAAAGCGCAGAAGGAGCTTTTCCCCATTGTAAAAAAGCAAATAGATGATACTGTCAGTGCAATAAAATCTGACTTCAGAAAAATTGCCAAGCGAGAGAAGATAAGGGAATTGTATTACGCTTTTGCTTGCGAAAGACTGAAAGATATCTGGATAATCAGGGATATAATTGCTGATAGTGGACTGAATGCTGAAGGAAAGGTGACTCTCAACAAATATTATGAAGACTGCTGGAGAGAGTGTTCTGAACTTATGGACGATATCTACAAAAATATGGAAAGTCTTTACGATTTTGAACGCGAGAAACGTAACTTCTATCATGAATTGCACAATAAACATGAGCACTATCGCCCATACGTTGAGCAGTGACAAGTGAAAGACAAAGAAAGACAAATTGAAATACGAAAAACACTTATTATCTTTGCAACGTCGTAATTGTCGACGGGCAAGGACGGCAAAGGTACCTAATCAACGGCTTTGTCGTAGTAAAAGGTTCTGCTATGGCAAAGCCCACGTAAAAGTTTTTTGTGAACCATATATTTTGTTTTTCTTAAATCTTTAAATCATTATGTCAATCTTATTTTGGATTCTTGCCGGTCTGCTTATCGCATTCGGTTTCCTTGGTTGTTTCATCAACAAAATTCCAGGTCCTATGTTGTCATTCATCGGACTCTGTATTTTAACATTTGGGGTAGGTCTAGAAATCAAAATATGGGTTTTAGGACTCGTGTTTGTAGGCGTGATATTGAGCATGATTTTGTCAAAAAAATTGCTGCCAAAAGTTGGTGCACTCGTCGCTGAATACGGCAAGAGCGGCAGCTGGGGCGCAACTATCGGTTCTATCCTCGGTATCTTTACTATTATCGCAGTAGCAAACGAAGATGTTAGCAATGCTACGCTTATTATAGTAATTGCTTTGGCATTTCTCCTGTTGCCTTACATCTTTGCAGCGCTTTTCGAAATGATTGCACGCAAGTCTTTCGCAGGTGGAGCTCAGGCTGGTGCCGGTGCTCTCGTGGCATTCCTTTGTGGCACAATGCTTAAGCTCGCTGTTTGCTGCTACAGCATCTATGCGGCTTTCCATTTTAGTTAATTTATTGCATAAATCTTTAATATACCGTTAATTATGAAGAAATTATTATACATTTTTGTTGCGGCCGCTACACTTTCTTTCATGGCTTGCGGCAGCTCAGACAGCAAAAGCTCAGAGAGCTATGATGAAACTGAGGAAGTTGTATCAAGCTCTGATGATGAAAGCGCTGAGTCAGAGGATACTGTAGAAGAAGCAGAAGAACAGGCAGAAGAACCTGTTGAGGAGGAGAAGGAGGTTAAGCATAATTCAAAATACGACCGCATTCTCGACGACTATGAAAAGAAAGTTGAGAAAATCGAAAAGAAGATTGAAGATGGAGCTGGTCTCTTAGATGTTCAGTCGCAGGTTATTAAACTCCAGGACAGCCTTAAGGAACTGGGTGAAAGCTCTGCCGAAATGGACTCTGAGCAGCAGGCTCGCTTAGCTGAACTCAATGCACGACTCAGCAAGGCACTCGCTGAATTTTCCCTCGACGCAGCAAAAAGTGCAGCTTCTATCCTTTTCTAAAATGTTGTAAAATAGGCAGTAAGAGCAGCGAGGCGAAAAGCCTCGCTGTGCTGTATTTCTAAAATAGCTTTACTTTTTTATATCACAGCTCTAAGTTGATTTGTGACAATTGGGGTAGCGGGCGTGAGGGGTTCATGCTCGCTATTTTTCATTGCGAAGGTCTTGTTCGTCGATTATTTCGCCCGTTTCGCTGACAGAACGCCAATGAACGATATTCCTCGCTTCCGTTGATATCATCACGCCGCATTTAGTCACCTTTCTTCCGTCAGCAGTGTATTGTATCGCGTAATCTTTGCTGTCTATTTGCGCAAGTGCATCATCTACAGACTTATCCACCTTTAGTTCAAGGACAAACACGTCATTCTTGGTCTGAATTACCACATCAGCTCTGCCAAGAATGCTCTTTACTTCAGTATCTATCTTACTGTTTAGCAGCGAGAAAATGATATACATCAGCATCTTATAAAATCCCTCTCTGCTTCGCTTTGCCATCCATTCCTTCTTGGTGATAATGTCGTATGGAATGCTTGCAATGTATGCCCGGAGGACTGTTAAGGCTGTAGATAAGTCTCCATTTAAAAGCGCACGAGCCATCTTTGTAATTGACGCATTGCGGTCCAAGTCATTACTGTCTATAAGGTAGTTTGTCATGCCATATACCATGCCATGACGCACCTCGCGGTTCGGAAAATGAAGGACAAATTCGTCAAGTTGCTTATCGTAAGTGTCTATGGACAAGTAACCGCTCTGGTATAGTAATGGTATTGGTGTCTTTGCATTCTCGCACGACACGTTGAAATCGTCAAGCGAGACACCTACACCGTCATAGTCAAGCGGATTAAACTCCGGGAAATGGTTCAAGTGTTCTATCAGCGACGACATTGTCCCGGATTCAAACCAATAGTAGTCTGTGGTATTGTTATTTAGCGCTCGTAATAGGCTGAATGGAGCATATACGTCTTCACTTCTACGAGAAAAATGATACCCGTCGTAATTCTTTTTGAGAAGTGCGTATGCCTCTTCAGTAGTTACGTCCATATTTTCCGCATATTCCTCAACGCAGGGGCGTAGTGCGGTGTCAAGCTCTGTCTGGGTGATTCCGCAGATGCCTGAAAATTCATCAAGCATTGAAATCTGGTTGAGGTTGTTAAGTTCTGAGAATATGCTTAATTGGGAGAACTTGGTGACGCCGGTGATGAAGACGAATTTGAGCAGAGCACCATCCATTT
>JBJECS010000059.1:0-21948 GCA_051871335.1 Muribaculaceae bacterium
GGTTAGTTGCGACTACACCATGCCCACTAAATACCACTCCATTATGAAGCAGAGAAACATTTACACTCGCCACCTCACATCTTCATTTGGCAGAAACATTATGGCTTTGGGCTCTCTCATTACATGGGCATGGCTAATAATCACAGGTATTACTATTTGGCTATCGCTTCCAAACTTAATCCCCGCCATTGCGCTCTTCTTTATCGCAATCCCTTTTTGGTGGACCACAATTTATGCTTGGAAAAAAGCTGCTAAAATTCTAAATATTAACGTCAGTGCTTGGCTGATGCCATTATTTATATTATACCGACCATTCTACAATTTCTTATATAGAATAAAGACACATAACAATCGCAGACAATTTTTCGTACTTCGTTAATTTTGAAACACATGAAAGATATTTATAGCAAAATTATGAGCATTCCACTGCTCACTGGTGTTAGCAAAGCCAAAATGCTCGAAATTTCCGGCAAAACAAAGTTTCACTTCGTGAAATTTGCTAAAGGTGAAAAACTATTCTCCGCTGGTGACCCATGCTCTCATATCAACTGCATATTAGACGGTAGCGTGAACACTAAAACCGAGTTTTTAAACCCCATGAACGGAACTTCTATAACTCTTTCTCAAAATTTTCAAGCACCGGCTTCTCTTTGCATCGAATATCTTTTTGGCACACAACCTACATTTCCTTGCGATGCTACCGCTATCGACAACATAAATGTCTTGCAAATCGACAAACTCGATTATATGAAAATCATTGCAGGCAACCAGATTTTCATGTTCAACTATCTCAACAACCTCTCTGCTTCAATACAAAGCAAAATTAAATCGTGCACAGACTTTTGCTCTGGTTTTATCACTCAGAGAATTGCCTACTTCATCACCATCAACACGCAACGAATTTCCTCAGATATCACACTCTCAACCGTAAACAACTCCATTCCTGAGTTTTTCAACATCTCAGAGACTGAATACAATGCCGCTATGGAAGCTCTTCGTGCTATTGGACTCATCGATTTCAACAACAAAAAATTAATAATCAATAATAGAAAAGACTTCCTCGACCTTTTCTCACAAATAACATCAAATAAATAGAACAAAAATACACAATATCTCATATCTTTTACACCGGTAATATTACTGGCTATGCTCATCTATGTTGCTTTAAAAAATTTTTCGTGTTAATAATTATTAATTTTACCCCCCCCCGATAGTTAAATAACGTAAACAGTTTTGCATTATTATGCATTTCTTATTTATATACAAGTACCTAAATTTCAAGATTATACACCCTTAAACCCTCATAAATAAACGGTTTTGACATAATATTCTTTAATACATTTTAGTTACAAGCATTTGCATAGTTCAAAATTTCAGCGTACCTTTGCAATGTGTTTTTCATAGTATTAGATTAAGATAAAGGTTTAGGTTATAGGTTGTCGGGAGACAACCTATTACTGATTTTATAGGGTTCCTAATTATTTTACAAAATATTTTGCTTATTCATGTAACAAAATCGCACTCATTACGTCTATAGTACAAAGAAACTATAAAACAGTCATGGACAAGCAAAACTTTACTTCATTATTTATTAAAATTAGAGACCGACTTCGGGATATCTCAATAAGATTTCTCGAAGACGACGATGAAGTAAACGATGCTTTACAGGATATGTTTTTAAAGCTCTGGAGCCGTACCGACAGATTTCAAGACGAAAAGCAAGCTACAGGCGTTATGGTCACAGCTATTAAAAATCTCAGCATTGACTCATTGCGCCATTCTGCTTCACATAATACGGAGCACGTTGATGTTTTCCCAGACGTCCCCGCTGACGACATTGACTCAAATTCAACCATTGACGATATTAACGACATCATTCACCGGGAACTCTCACCACAGCAACAGCTAATTCTGTATCAAAGAGACCGTGACGGATGGGAATTTGACGAAATAGCCGCATTCCACAATCTTTCTGAAAACAACATTAGAGTAATACTTAGCCGCGCTCGTAAAAAAGTGCGCGAAATATATAATAAACAACTATGGGACAAATAGACAACACAACTCTTGAGAATATACATGAGCTCATCGACAAATTCTTTGATGCGCAGACATCGCCTGATGAAGAAAAAATACTCAGGCAGATTCTGGTCAACATACCCTACTCTTCTCACAAGATTGACGAGGCAAGAGCTTACTTCTCACTCTTTGCCATGAACAAAAAGGCTTCACCTCGCAAGAAGAGATTTGTATTGAGGCGCATTATCAGCATCGCTGCCACAGTCACTGTCATCGCTGCTATCGGAATAGCTCTTTTCATATCAAACAAGCCCAATCAGGAATATTTCTCCTGCATCGCCGGTAATATCTCTGACGATGAAAATACGGCGCTTAACATATTCTACGAGCAAATCAACGACGCTGCCGAGGCTAACTCGATAATGGAGCAGACCATCTTTGAAAGCATTAACGATTTTTCTGACGCTATAAATTCACAGCCATGAACAGACTACTCATTTCTTTAATAATCACCATCTTGTGCTCCGCCGAAGCATTCTGCCAAGACGGACTCCAAATTGACAAGATTTTCGGCGGTAGATATCACAGCAACCCCGCTGCTGCTGAAACTTTCATTCAGGGTAACGACGACCTTGAAGACAAAGGCATTTCACTCATTCGTACACTAAAACTGACAAACGTTTTCGACGAAGCCAATTTCATTGAGCCGCTCGTAACTGCCGATGGCGCAAAAGCTATCGAAAAGACTGTATTATATAAGGATGGACTTCTTTACCTCGGCTTTTACCAGCTACCTCCTGACGGTAAGAAAAACAGGTATCTCATTTACCTTAACCAAAAACCAAAAGGCGGTGATAAAATTAACGTCATTTTCATCGAAGGAAATGCCTCATACGATACTGTTTCTAAATTGATAAAAAAATAGTTTAACACCATATATTATGTACCACAAATTTCTCATCACTGCTGCATCTTTTTTGTTTGCAGCTTGTCTCTCTGCACAAGACAACAATGTCGTTGCAGACACTGTTAAGGTTATCAACAACTCAAAACAAATTCTCATTCAGCGCTCTCCTGAAGGTAATAGCACTATCACAATTTTCGGTGACAAGGACAACCCTGAATATTTTTATCAGCTTCAAGTTTCGAAAACAGACTCTATTGATGTCGATGATTTCTTGCTAAACGCAAACTTCCCTTTCACGCCTAATCAAAACCGCAAAGAGGTGATTGAATACGACGTCGCTCGTAACATTTATTTCGGCATCACTGCTCCATGTGAAGGAAACAAGGCTATTTCAACCTCTATTGAACTTGGCATTATGCAACTCGGAGGAATTACTTACACTCCCACCTGTCAAGGCTTCTCCATAAGCACCGGTTTAGGTTTTGGTTACAGACAGTATTCACTAAAAAGCGACTTTTTCCTTGAATCTGGCTCAAACCGAATCCTGTCTGTCATTCCTGCCGACTCTGAAAAATCAGACTGCAGTTCTCGAATAGGTTCTTTCTATCTGCAAATCCCGGTTCTCTTAACACAAAAAATCTACCATAAATTCGCCATTTCCGGTGGAGCTATCCTCAACTTCAACACTTACACCACCGCTACAACCAAATATAAATCCGGCAACACATACTTCGAGCATACGTTCAAAGGTCTGCACCAAAAGCCTATAACAATAGACCTTTACGCCACTGTCGGATTTAAAGACGCTGTCGGTGCTTTTGTGAGATACACCACTTCTAAAATGTTTGACAATGGTTTTGGGCCGGACGTTAAAAGCATCACTGCTGGTATTACACTAAACTTCTAATTTTCTCTTTAAAATAATTCTATTATGAAATATATAGCACTTTTCTCAGCCGCTCTTTTCGCTGCAAACGCTTTCGCACAGAACATCACCGAAAGTGATACCATTCTAATCGTTAATTCACCTAAAAACATAACAATAACTGAAACTCAAAAAGGGCTTAAAGTCACTATCAAAGGTACTGAAAATGATTCTACTTTCACCTCATCTTACTTTGAGCAATATCCCGACAATTCAGCAATTAAGTCTCGACAACTTTTCAGCAACCCATTCTCTTTCCACGATGAAGACGAGAATTGCTTCCTCACGTCAGGCGGACTCATGTTTGGTTTTGTAACCGCACCGGGGATGCCCGGCGCAATGGACATTGAACCGCAAAAATCATACGAAATCTCTTGGCTTAACATGCTCGCCGTAAAATTTCGCGACAAGGCTAAAAGAAACTCTCTTTCTATCGGCATTGGCATCGATTGGAGAAATTATCGCTCTACAAAAAATGTCAGATTCATATCCACCGATAACAATGGAATAGACCTTGCCCCTTACCCAGATGACTGTCGCCCTAAATATTCTCGACTTAAATTTTTCTCTCTCGGATTCCCGATTCTGTACAAACACACATTTACACATGGCAAATATGGCATTTCTAAATTTGCACTATCCGCCGGTGCCATCTTAAACTACAACTCACACGCAAGCCTCTTATCTTCTTGGCTCGACTCACAGGGTGTTGAAGTTAAGGAAACCACAAACCACATCGGACACTGCAAATTCACCGTCGATTTTATCGGCATCATAAATCTAACTTCTAATCTCGGAATCTATGCCAAATACTCACCAATGGACGTCCTTCGAGACAACCATGGACCGGGCTTCAAGACCTTCTCTGCAGGATTTATTTTCGCATACTAATCAACTCAATAAAACTAAAAAATGCGCAGCTTCATGCCGCGCATTTTTATTGACATTGATTATTGAAACAAACTTTTACTTGCAAAACTTTGCACTGTGCACCATGCCGCTTTCATCTATCACTCTTACAAGATAGAAACCTCGTGTAAGAGTGCTTATTGCTATTTCTTGAGTACCCTTAATTGATACAACATGAGAGCCTGAAATTGAATATACGTCTATTGCTTCCGCATTTACACCTGATACTCTAAGTACATCACCATCAACAGACACTTGCATTTTCGCCGACGAAACATATACATTTTCCACACCATCTGATGCTTGTATCGTAAGTGTATATTGTGCAGCATACTGCCCTGGAACATACTGGTAAATCCTGACTATTCCGTGAGAAACCTCTTCTGCGCATATGCAGTTTGCATTTGGTCTGCAGGCTGCCGTCGTAAGCTCCGAATCATGTTTTGCTACAATACTATTCTCGTTCACATTCACTATCTGGAACCCATCAAGATAAGCGTCTCCTATAGGTTCTATTGCAAACAGTGTTTTAATTGACGTAAACAGAGTTCCTCCCTGAGTCGTTGTTATGCCGTTGTCATCGAGCGTGACAAATGAGCCTGACCTATTGGTATAGAAATGACGGTTTTGCCTTGCTCTCGCTGCTATTTCATCACTGTTGATATTGCTTGTAAGAGGAATTGCTATTGACTGACCATCTGCTGTGATTTCAGACACGTCTATTGATGATACAGACTTCTGAACCCCATTTGCTATTATGAATTTTGCCACTTTTGTAGAGCCTGACACAAACATGAATACTGCACCTCCTTCTTCACTCATCACGTCGCCTATTGCCTTGCCCATATACTGCATTTGATTTGCCGTAATGTCATCCGGGAACGTTAGCGATACGCTGCTGAATGTGGTTCCTCCCGCTGGCAACACTTTCAGGGTCGTTACGCCTGCTGTCAAATAAGAACTCGGTATAAGGATATTTCCCGCATCATCATTGGTAATAGCAGTACCGGCGCATGAAGATATACCCGAATCCGTAATGCCGTCTTTTGTCCAATAATAGAGCTTGCTGTTGGCATGGTCATTTACATATATCTTACCGCCGAAACCTGTTGCCCAGCGGCTCGCTGAATTAGCTGTAAGGTGACCTTCTGTATGCTTCCAGTCCTGTACAAACTCATAGCCTTCTATTTTCTCTTCTGAATAGCAATTTCCTATAAGTGAAATCACAACGTCTTCTGCACCTTCTGCTGTAAGTGTCACACTTGCGCTATGATTGCCGATTTCTTTTGGCAAATATGTGATTGTTAGAACACCACTTCCCGTCATTGTTTCGTGGCTTACGCTCCAGTTTTCCGCCCCGTCACCTGAAAGTGTCACACTGATATCACTTGACAGATTCACGCCTGTGATATTCACTGTCTTTTCATCGCTTGAGCCATACTCTGCACTGAATGTCAAAGATGTTGCCGATGATGACAATGTTGGTTCCTTATATTCACTCTCCGGCGCATTGCCCGTATAATAATATGCTATACCCTGGTTTGTACTTAGAAGCCACATTTCCACATAGTTGTCACCATCCTGGTTCAGTTGGATATTTCCCGTGCAGTTCAGGTTCTGGCGAGTGTCTGAAAGTGTTGATGCTGGGTACGACGACATATTCTTTGGTGAAAAGAACGTATAGCTCCAGTCTGACGATGTGATTTGCAACAGCTTCGCATGACCCCCGGTATAGTTCTTTGCCGCATCTTCGGCAGTCTGTGATGGATAGCCATTTGAGTCTGTTGTTGAATAGACTCCATCGTTAAAGTCAAGGATAAACGCGTATGTCGTACCATCATAGTCAAATTGGCGATAGGCATTTCCCCATGTCTTAAAGCCTGACATATAGTCAAGTCTGCTTCCTGTTGGGCCTATCTTTGTCGCCGGTATGCTCGCTCCGTTTATCATATAGCCATACATCGTAGGATATGCTCGTATTGACGATTTTGCTGGCAGATATGCTCCATCCGCTGTCACTTCCACTATATTGCTCGGACTCGTTCCTATTTCCCCGTTTGATACTGGAAATTCTACAATATACGTTCCGCCTGTCACACCACTCACCTTGCCATAATTATCGCAGGCAAAGATTATGCGGCTGCCGTCAATTCCGCTCCACGCACCGCCAACCTCGATATAGTCTCCAAGGCGAACTATATTATTTGCCGCAAGTGTAGCATAGCTTATAGTTGTCACTTTTGGCGCATCTGTTGCATTTTCCCATACATATATCTTGAGGTCGTGCTGATTGCCTGATGCATCTAACCCTCCTATATTGCACCCTACTATCTTGCCGTCAAACGGACGAACATCACACAGCGTCACAAGTCCGCCTTCTATTCCTTCGCGATTTAGGTCATATAGCCACCTGCCTGTGCGTGCATCCACCACTTTGACATATGACTGTTCATACACAAGATACAATTTACCATTATAATAAGCCATGTTACGCACTTTTGACGCATCCCAGCCCATCTGAGTCAGTGTGCCGGCTTTGTCACTGAAATTCCATTTCTCACTAAATGACAGTGGAGGTGCCGTTGCTGTGCCATTCAGGTTTATCCACTGATAAACGTCATTTCCGTCTGTATCTACACTCTTTAGTGTGATTACGTAGTCGTTATATCCGTCACCGTCTTGGTCTCCACTCCATTCACCCACTTTGTCTGGTGTGAATGTTATTGTCACTGTTGGATTTTCATCAGCAAAATTATAGTCTGGATAGCCCGCTACATTAAGCCCTGTTGGACTTACACTAAATATACCATTACACTTTTCAGTAGGTGTTACGTAGCACCAGCCATTCAGCTTATTACCCTCAAGCTGAACCGTCGCTGTTGCCGTTTGTCCCGCTTCACACTGCAGGTAGACATTATTCGTGCTCACTGCTATATACGGAGTACTTACTGTTCCTCCGCCGCCTCCACCACCATAATATGTCGGCTCTGACACTGAATAATATCCATATCCTGAAAGATAATCATAGATTCCCTTCAAGTGACCATCTACCCACGCATAAAAGCCACTGCTCGTCGTATCTTGGATTAATTGCCAGTCTGTATAGCAGTCGATAAATAGACCCTCTGTCAATACTGACGGATATGCATCTCCCGCTGTTATAACTGTCCAGCCATTATTTTTAATCCCTCTGTTTATCATTTCATATCCCCCTGTGCCATCTACTTCGCCAAACTTGCTCATAAGACCGTTTTGAACACAGGTTGCAAGATTATAACTGCCATCATAATAATACCACGTCTCTGTGCCATGTGCCGATGCATTTGCCGCATTCAGGTGGAAAGATACAAATACGTCTGACCCATATGTATAGCAGTACGCCCTTCGCGGTGACAAATCTATCTCTCCGTCAAAATCATCTTGCCAGCGAGTCATATACACTTCCGCACCAAGCGAACTCAGTTTATTGTAAACATTTGACGCACACTGCAACACAAGCCATGACTCTGTTTGGTTGCTATATGCTCCGCTGTCATAAACCGCACCGCAGTCATCGCCACCATGTCCCGGGTCGAGAACTATCACATAGTCACTCCATGCTGCGTTTCCCACATTTGGCACCATCGCCGCAAGTGCCAATAATGCTGAATATATTGTCTTTCTCATGATTATCCTCCCTTTACTTTAACTCTGCTGAATAAATCTGACCATCACTAAACGAGCAGAACACAATCTTCTTCCCATCCGGACTGATAGACGGACACATCTCTATGCGGTCGCTCGTAGACGTTAGTGCCTTTTTGCCACTCCCATCAATGTTTATTACATATAGCTCACCGGACGTATAGGTATGACCATCATCTTCTGTCTGTTCATACACTACCTGACCGCCATTTACCCATACAGGATTGAAACCTCGGTCAAGTACTCGCTTGCCGGTTCCGTCTATATTCATCACGCAGACATTATTCCCGTGATTGAATGCCACTCTTTTCCCATCCGGTGACAATGATGGACAAAACGACGGACCTTCATTTATCAAGGTCTTCTCACCAATACCATTCACTGAATAAAGACCTTTCGGCTCACATGAAAAACTAATCCTTGACACTTTATTTCCACGTAAACTCCTGTACTTAGCACACTTAACACGAGCCACCTGATTCATGCGAGTCACATCTTCCGAAAGCTTTCTCTTTTCACCCGTTATGCTATAAGACCATAACGCCTGTTTTCGCACTTTTCTCCCGTTTTCCAAGGCATAGCGTAAATCCGAAGCTATCACCTCGCGAGAGTCTGAGCTCCATTCAAAGCCAAAGCCTACCCCATTATCACTTGACACTTTCTTGCAATTACCTCCATCAGCATCCATTACATACAGATTGTTATACCCATAATTAGTAAATGCAATCTTAGTCCCATCCGGCGACCATTGTGGATTTTCAAAACGCCCGGAGTCTATCGTCAGACGCTTTACATTTATCAGCTGTCCACCTATTGATGTTTGTCCAGCTACGCTCCCTGCAAAAAGCAAGAATGACATCAGTAAAAACTTTTTCATTATAATCTGTTTTGTTTGTTTTTTACAATAATTCATATTTAATTCCGCAAATATATAAACTTTCTGCATTATATGCAATAGAGTTAATAAAAAATTTTAATTATCTTAAGCAAATACGTCGATTATTTAAGCAAATTCCCATACATGCAGTTATAAAACAATATTCTCCTATTTTTGTTCGGTGATATTTTAACAATAACATTATTTAACATTCCGACAACAAAAAAAGCCCCGAAATCCTTTCAGACTCCAAGGCTCATTTCCGCGGAGAGGACGAGATTCGAACTCGTGGTAGGATTACTCCTACGTCAGTTTAGCAAACTGGTGGTTTCAGCCACTCACCCACCTCTCCTTAAGGCTTCGGACATGTCTTTCCGTTTTTGCTTTGCAAAGTTAACACTATTTTTTCATTCTGCAAAATTTTTCTCTCACTTTTTTCACTTTTTTCCCATCTCCGAAAAATATCACTCAATTTTTACTAATTGCCACTTTGAAGGTATTAAAGTAAACAAAACTTGTCATGAAACATTCACTTTTAATTCTCACCTGCATTGTAGCACTTAAAGCTTTTTCTCAAAGCTTTGACAGCAATTCATTTTCCGATGGATACAACACTATCCAATATCGAATCTGCGACACCTCCAAAAGCACTGAAGCTCCACGAATGGTCATATACCTGCATGGAGGAACCGTCACAGGTGACGACAACGTTGCCAACCTTAACTCCTTGCTCGAAACAGACATTTTCAACTACATCTCTCGTCAATCAGACAGATACATCGTATTCGTACCACAATGCCCTACTGACAGAATATGGAGTGAGAAAGTGGCACACCCCATGAGCGAAACACTAAAGTCAGCAATAGACTATATTGCAGATACTTACGAAATAGATACCAACCACATTCACATTACGGGTGGCTCTGCAGGAGGTACTGGTTTATGGAGAATGTTATCTGATTATCCCGGATTTTTCGCCGCTGCAATCATCGCCGCTGGCAATCCTTCCGGATTAAATTATGACAACATAATCAAAACTCCTGTTTATTGCGTCATCAGCAAAAGTGACAATGTAATTAAATTCAATACCGTTTTCCCGGTAATCTCTGAAATGAAAAAAATGGAGGGCGCCGACATTACTCTGAAAATACTCGAAACTGAAACTCACGCCGAAACTTGCAAAACGGCATACACAGACTACGCCTTGACGAAAATGCTCGGTTACTCAACATCCTACCTTAATACCATATCCCAAAATTCAGATATTGAATGTTACTACGACATTCTTGGCGTGAAGCATAAATCACCAATCCGGGGAATCAATATCGTAAAATACACCGACGGGCATACCGATAAAGTACTTGTCAAATAGAATATCTCAAATGATGCAAAAAATTAAGTTGTGCCACCATTTGCGACACAACTTATTTTTTTTCAAATCACAATCCGAGGGGAAATCTCCTCGAGTAGTAATTTATTCAGCAGCCTGTGCTTCTTCTGCGTTTTCAGCAGCCTGAGCCTCCGCAGCAGCGGCAGCAGCTTCTGCTTTCTTCTTTGCTACAGCTTCAGCCTTTGCCTGGTTCTTAGCCTGTTCCTCTGCAAGACGCTGTTTTGCAGCAGCCTCTTTCTTTGCAGCTTCTGAAGTCTTTACTGCACTTACTGCAGCTTCCTTCTTGGCTTTCCATGCATCAAAGCGACGCTGTGCTTCTGCTTCGTCAAAAGCACCCTTCTTAACGCCACCCATAAGGTGTTTCATTAAGAGCACACCTTCCTTTGAAAGGATTGTGCGAACTGTGTCTGTAGGCTGTGCACCTACGTTTACCCAATACAAAGCACGTTCGAAATTCAATGAGATTGTAGCAGGATTAGTGTTAGGATTATATGAACCTATCCTTTCAATAAATTTACCATCTCGTGGTGCTCTGCTATCGGCGATAACAATTGGATAAAACGCATAGTTCTTATGACCATGACGTTGTAATCTGATTTTTGTTGCCATGAATTTTTTGTTTAAAAATTTGTTATTATTGTTTTGTATTGTTGTTTTGCGACTGCAAAGGTACGACTTTTTTTCTGATTACAAACACTTTATGCCTACTTTTTTCTTCAAAAAATCAATTTACCTGATATTTTTTGCCTGTAAGTGAAATAGAGTCGTCGCTTATCACTATTTTATGACGCTTATATAGCGCACCTATTGCCTTTTTAAAGTCTTTTTTGCTGCATGAAAACGTAGCCGCGATTATCTCAGGCTCCGTTTTGTCCGTAATGCTTATTTTGCCACCATTCAGTTTGATGTTCTGATATATCCGCACCGCAAGAACTGATATTCTCCTATCCGCACGGTCAGACATCGTCAAGTCTATCTTTCCATCCTCACGCACACACTTCACAAATGCTGTAAAATGACTGTCTTCGGGAATTTCTCCATGTACCTCATCATAATAGAGTATGCCATAGTGTGCATTATCAACTATAACTCGGTAGCCTATCTCCGTCTGCTTGTAAAATATACAGTCAACCTTAGTGCCACGCCAATATTTTGGGAAAAGATTACCAACGTATTTTTCAACCTTGGTGGTGCCTGCTATTCGTTGCGTAACATTATCAACATAGACATAAACTAAATATTTTCCTCCAGTGCGCAGCCTGTTACGCTGTTCACTATATGGCACAAGCAAATCTTTTTGCACACCCCAGTCCATAAAAGCGCCCACGTCATTCACCTGTTTTACAGTCATATACGCAAGTTCTCCCACTTTTGCCACTGGAGTCTCAGTTGTGGCAATAAGGCGGTCTTCAGAGTCACGATACACAAACACTTCTATTTCATCGCCTATCTGCTCATCTCCGCTTAGGTATTTTGAAGGAACAAGGATTTCAACCCCATCCCCACCATCAACATATAACCCGAAATCCACTTTCCGGACTATCGCCAAACTATTATATTTTCCTAATTCCATATTATTTTCAAAAATCACCACAAAGTTAGTAATTTTTTTTCGTAACTTTGCACTGTTTTACGGACAAGTCCACACTAAATGGACATGTCAATTAAAATTTACGATATGAAAGGTGCAATTCTAAGAAACCGCATAAAGCCATTTATGTTACCACTGGCTATGGTACTCGGTGTAATATTTCACGAGGAGATAGGATATCTGTCGCCATTCGCCCCATATCTTATTTTCATCATGCTATTTATCACTTTTTGCAAAGTGAAATTATCTGAATTTACCGTCACTCGCCTCTCTTGGGCTCTTCTGGCAATCCAGGTATTAGGTTCAATTGCAGTATATTTCTGTCTCCTCCCCGCAAGTAAATACCTTGCTATTGCCACATTTGTTTGTATTTTTTGCCCTACGGCTACTGCAGCACCCGTTGTCACTGGCATGCTCGGAGGAAGTGTCACAAGGCTTGCCACTTATTCTATCGTCAGCAAC
The DNA here is from genome assembly GCA_051871335.1 of Muribaculaceae bacterium. Classification (GTDB taxonomy): domain Bacteria; phylum Bacteroidota; class Bacteroidia; order Bacteroidales; family Muribaculaceae; genus CAJUPY01. The sequence goes on from JBJECS010000059.1 coordinate 12,765, forward strand.
CTCTCTGTTGCTGTTTTATCCCCTATCCTATTCAGCATCCTAGGAGGAAACAGTGAAATCTCACTATGGTCTGCCACTGCAAGAATTTCCATGCAGGTTGTGCCACTTATTCTCGCTCCCCTCGCATTAGCACTACTCATGCGGCGATTTACTCCTCGTATTCACAACGTGATTTCACAGCACCAGTCCCTTTCATTTTACATCTGGTCAATATCACTGCTCATCGTCGTAGGAAACGCCGTAAGCTACGTCATACGACATCATGAAAATGTCACAATTATGGTTTTAATGGCACTTGCATCACTCATTGTTTGCTGTTTGCAATTCTATGCAGGTAGACGTTTTGGCAGCAAATATGGCGACAAAATCGCAGGCGCACAAGGTCTGGGACAGAAAAACACCGTTCTCGCTGTTTGGATGTGCCTAACTTTCTTTAACCCGGTCACATCCGTCGGTCCCGCTGCATACATCGCTTGGCAGAACATCATAAACAGTTACCAACTTTATCGTAAATCCAAATCAATTTCATAACCAAAATGAACGAAAAAATGACAGCAAAGCACTGGATAGCGCTTATCGGACTAAACTTCTGCTCATTTATCTTCAACACCTCTGAATTCATCCCCGTAGGACTGCTAACAGACATTGGAAATGACTTTCATCTCACCGAGGCTGGAGCTGGTATGTTAATATCAGTATACGCATGGATGGTAATGCTCATGTCACTGCCTCTAATGGTATGGACATCCAAAATGGAGATGAAAAAACTTATGATAATCCTCGTAGCACTATTCACACTATGTCAGGTATGTTCATACTTTTCTCAGAATTTCGCCATGCTCATGGCATCGCGTATCGGCGTAGCCTGTTGCCATGCAATATTCTGGGCTATAGTATCACCACTTGCCGTAAAAATTGTCCCTCAAAAATATCAGGCTGTAGCACTCAGCACAATAGTGACAGGCTCAAGCATTGCCATGATTCTCGGCATGCCTATCGGACGAATGATTGGATTGTGGCTCGGATGGAGAATGACATTCCTCAGCATCGGAATTTTCAGTTTTGCCACTCTGATATATATCTGCTTTACACTTCCGCGTGTACAGAGCGAAGGTAAATTCTCACTTCGTCAAGTCCCTATTCTTCTTAAAAACAGAGGACTATTGACAGTATACATTCTTGCATTTGCAATACCGCTCGCTTATTATACCTGTTATGGCTACATTGAGCCCTTTTTGCTGAAAGTGGCTGGAATGGGCGAAAACATGGTCACTACAACACTTATGGTATATGGAGCTGCAGGTTTTTTGGGCAGTGTTATTTTCGCCAAATTCTCCAAGAAAAACACTACAGCGTTCGACCACCTGACTATGATTTTTATGGCAATTTCAATGGCTCTCCTCCACATCTGCTCCGGCAGCATTCTGCTCACGATTGCTGCATGCATTGTCTGGGGAGCTTCTTGCACTGCATTTAACGTCGCTATGCAAAACGAAATAATAGTCCGCTCCCCTCGCATCGGCACTGCTGTATCAATGGCTATCTTTTCCGGAATTTACAACCTCGGCATTGGCACCGGCACATACCTCGGCGGTGCCGTCTGCACTCACCTTGACATCGCATACATCGGATACACAGGCTCTATCGTTGCTATCATCGCCGTAATCACACTAAAATCTGGTGTATTGTCCCTACCAAAAACAACGTAGACAAAGAGGACTTTCACTCTTCAAGAATCGCAGACTCACGCTCTACATTCACGTTATGCTTATTGAATACAGCCTCGGCATTTTTTACAAACATATCACACACATACTTCATTGGCGAAGTACTTTTTGACTCTACAGGCACTACGCGAAATTGTTTGCTTGCCGGTGGCTGCAGCGTGAAAACTAACGAATAATTTGCCGCCTTTATCACCGCTCTCCCCTTCACATCTCGATGCAAAGTCACTTTCACAAGTGCACCGCCTCGTGTATCAGTCGTTTTCATGTTTGATATGAAATTGCCAAGCGAATATACCAGCAGACAATCCTTATCATACGTATCGAGATGCCTTATTTCCATCGGCTCCACGACATGAGGGTGTCCTCCAATTATTAAATCAACACCCTGCCTGCAAAGGAAATCCGCAAGACGTTTCTGCGTTTTATTTGGCAATAGTTTATATTCGTCTCCCCAATGAATAGCTACAGTCACCAATTCCGCCCCTGCTTTGCGAGACTTCTCTATATCTGATTTCATCTGCAAAGTGTCTATATAATCCACTTTCACCACGTTATTGGGCTTTATCCCATTTGTGCCATAGGTATAGTTTAGAAATGCTATTTTAAAGCCTTTCACATCTTTCACAAACGGCAAAACAGAATCACGCGCAGCTACATTCTTATAAGTTCCGATATGTGAAATTCCCTTTTTGTCAAGGGTTTCTATCGTTTTTTCGAGTCCACGACTATTGCGGTCCAGTGTATGATTATTCGCATTAAGGAAAAGGTCAAAGCCAGCTTCTGAGAGTGCACCCGCAAAGCTATCTGGCGAACTGAAACATGGATAGCCTGCATAAGGCTTTCCTCCAAGTGTAGTCTCAAAATTCACCACCGCATAGTCAGCAGCTGAAATATAATCCCTCACCTCGCTGAAACACACGCTATAATCATACACATCACCCGACTTCTTTGCCGATTGTATCTGAGCTATGTGCTGCATTGCATCTCCCGCAAAAAGAAGCGTAGCTTCCTGGGGCTGCATTCCGGGATATAGCAGTCCAAGAGTCAATGATAGCAAGAACTCGTTCATGGTATTAATAAATAGCGTGGGTAGCAGCAAGAAGAGTATTGTTCATCAACGATACTATAGTCATCGGACCTACACCACCGGGAACAGGCGTAATATAGCTACATTTAGGTGCTACATTATCGTAATCCACATCCCCCATGAGCTTAAATCCCGATTTTCGTGTTTCGTCTTTTACTCTCGTGGTACCAACGTCTATCACTACTGCACCATCCTTCACCATATCGGCAGTGACAAATTTTGGACTCCCAAGCGCAGCAATAATAATGTCCGCTTCACGGCATATATCCTTCAAGTCTTTTGTTGCACTATGGCAGACTGTGACTGTTGCATTGCCGGGGTATCCTTTCTGCATCAGTAAAGTGGCAACCGGTTTGCCAACGATATTGCTTCTTCCAAGCACCACGCATCGCTTTCCCTTGGTCTCTATCTCATATCTTTCAAGAAGCATCATGATTCCTGCCGGAGTCGCTGACCTAAAACACGGCAAGCCTATAGACATTCTACCCACATTGATTGGATGGAATCCATCAACGTCCTTGCGATAGTCTATTGCCTCAATCACCTTTTGCTCATTGATGTGGCGTGGCAATGGTAGTTGCACGATGAAACCGTCTACTCCCTCATCATTGTTTAACTTGTGGATTGCTGAAAGCAATTCACTTTCTTCCACGTCGCTTTCAAAACGAAGCAGTGTGGATATAAACCCACACTGCTCACAAGCACGAATTTTATGTGCTACGTATGTTTCGCTGCCACCATCATGTCCCACAAGGATAGCCGCAAGATGCGGGGGACGCTGCCCCGATGATACGAGTGAGTCTACCTTTGCCCGTATTTCCTGCTTGATGGTATCAGCAATTTTTTTACCGTCTATTATCATATAATTTTTTCTGGAAACGAATTTACCTTCCTCCTCTCATTCCACGCATCAGCTTCATAGGATTACCCTTAAACTGTGATGCTGCTTTCAGCATCTTGCGTGTCTGTTCAAATTGCGTAAGCAGCCTGTTGACCTCCTGCAAGCTTGTACCGGAGCCCTTCGCAATGCGTTGACGACGTGAACCGTTGATAATCTGAGGATTAACACGCTCTTTTTCTGTCATTGAGCGTATAATCGCCTCAATGCTCTTAAATGCATTGTCGTCAATATCAAGGTCTTTTATCGCCTTACCTACACCGGGAATCATCGAAGCGAGTTCCTTGATGTTACCCATCTTCTTGATTTGCTGTATCTGGTTGAGGAAGTCGTTGAAGTTAAACTGATTCTTTACAATTTTGCTCTGAATCTGCTTTGCCTCGTCTTCGCTGATTACGTTCTGCGCACGCTCTACAAGCGACATAATATCGCCTTGTCCAAGAATACGTGCAGCCATACGTTCAGGATGGAACACGTCTATCGCATCAAGTTTCTCACCTGTACCAATATATTTAATCGGCTTGTTGACAACCGTACGGATTGATAGCGCCGCACCACCGCGTGTGTCACCATCAAGTTTTGTAAGCACTACGCCGTCAAAATCAAGTCTGTCGTTAAATGTCTTAGCCGTATTAACTGCATCTTGACCTGTCATTGAGTCCACAACGAAAAGAATTTCGTTAGGATTAATTGCCTTCTTGATAGACTCAATCTCGTTCATCATTTGTTCGTCTACAGCCAGACGTCCGGCAGTATCGACGATGACGAGGTCCATATAGTTTGCCTTTGCATAGCCGATAGCATTTTTCGCAATTTCTACAGGATTCTTATTGCCATCTTCAGTATATACTGGCACTCCTATTTGCTCACCAAGCACTTTCAGCTGGTCTATAGCAGCTGGACGATAAACGTCACATGCCACAAGCAACGGACGCTTTGCCTTTTCAGATTTAAGCTTCATCGCAAGCTTTCCGGAAAGTGTTGTCTTACCTGAACCCTGTAGACCCGACATCAAGATTACTGTTGGATTACCGCTAAGGTTCAGTGGAACAGCCTCGCCACCCATGAGGATAGTAAGTTCATCATATACTATCTTCAGCATGAGTTCTTTTGGCTTCAATGCCGTGAGGACATTCTGTCCGAGTGCCTTTTCCTTCACACTGCTGACAAATTCCTTTGCTATCTTGTAGTTTACGTCGGCATCAACAAGTGCGCGCCGCACTTCCTTCAGCGTTTCTGCTACGTTTATCTCTGTTATGCGACCCTGACCTTTTAGGGTCTGTAGGCATTTCTCTAATTTCTCGCTAAGTTTTTCAAACATATCTGTTGTATTGCGGATATATTATTAAATAAGTTTATTTGTTTTTGTATCAGGGAATATCACTTTAGGCTTAAACGCCTTCGCTTCTTCAAACGACATAGTGGCATAACTCATTATTATCACAATGTCTCCCGGCTGCACTTTTCTTGCTGCCGCACCATTGAGGCAAATCACGCCTGAGCCTCGCTTCCCCTTTATTACGTAAGTGTCAAGTCGTTCTCCATTGTTATTGTTCACTATATACACCCTCTCGCCGGCGATTATGCCTGCCGCATCCATCAGGTCCTCGTCTATAGTGATGCTGCCAATGTAGTCAAGTCGCGCTTCTGTCACTGTCACACGATGAATTTTTGACTTTAATACTTCGATATACATACTTTACAAATCAATATTTTATATTATCTATCAGTCTCACCTCACCGCAATATACGGTGATACACCCATGTGGAGCTCCATTTACAGACTCTTTCCACTCGTGTATCGGCTGCATCGTTATAGGGTCTACAATCTCATAATATTCAACTTCAAAACCGTCTACAGCATTGAGACTGTCTATCACAATCTTGCGGGTTTCGTCAACTGTATGACTTTTTGCATACTCAACACTTTCACACAGTGTTTTGTAAATCATTGGAGCTATTGCACGGTTTTCAGGCGTCAACCTCACGTTTCTGCTACTCAGTGCAAGTCCGTCATCCTCACGCTTGATAGGACAATCGACTATTTCAATATCAAAACCGCATATTTCCACCATACGGCGTATGACCGCAATCTGCTGAAAATCTTTTTCTCCGAAATAAGCCTTATCCGGATTAACCATCGAAAAGAGTTTGCTTACTATCTGAGCTACACCATTGAAATGACCTGGACGCATCGGACCTTCCATTACGTTTGCCACTTCTCCAAGGTCAAAAACTCTTGTATCAGGCTCAGGATATACTTCCTCAACAGATGGGATAAATGCTATATCAACTCCTGCACCCCTTAGTAGTTCGCAGTCCGCATCCTCTGTGCGAGGATAAGTTTTGAGGTCGTTCGCATTATTGAATTGCGTAGGGTTTACAAAAACGCTTACCACTACATACTCACATTCTTTTCTTGCTCGCTGTATCAAGGATAAGTGCCCCGCATGCAGCGCACCCATTGTAGGAACAAGTCCTACAACTTTCCCCGCAGCCTTCGCTTCTTTTGTAAGACTTGAAAGTCGGCTTGTTGTACGTATAATTTCCATTGATGGATTTCTTTTCTTTTTCAGACTGCAAAGTTACTCAAAATTATTTACATAGCAGTTAATTATGCAAATTTTTCTATTATTTGACCAAATTTTTCACCGATTTCGTTATTTCAGCACATCACTGTAGTTCTAATCGCAAAACCCTAATTGGCTTTCCATCACCCATATATAAAGTTTGGTCATAACATAAATCCCCCGTCGCTATAAAACCACATTTTTCCATCACTCGTCCGGATGCCGGATTATCAATGAAATGACCACTGATGAGTGACGCTATGCCAGTATTCATCTTCACATAATCTATCATCATTTGTAACGCCTCTGTACAAATTCCCATTCCCCAATATGGTTTTGCGACCCAGTAGCCTACAGTAGGCTCCCCCTCCCTCGCCGGCAAAGAGCAATCGCAAGACGGACCATAACCTATCGCGCCAATCGCCTCTCCTGTTTCATTAAGCTCAATAGCCCAGGTTGTAGGATTGTTAAATACCGTCTTGATAATACTTAAACTTTCTTCTACAGAACGATGTGGTTGCCAGCCGGCACGTGTACCCACTTCCTCATCACTCGCATATTTATGTAAAGTTTCAGCATCGCTATTTCGCCAAGACCTCAATGTAATCCTATCCGATTTCATTTTATAAAAATTTGTTTAACTTACAATATGTTACTAAAAATCTATTTTATTCCTTAAAAACAAAAAATAGCAAATATAAAAAGGAGCCTTTCACAAGACTCCTTTTTCGTTTCCAATAGGTACAATTTCTAAGGTAAAAAAGATTGTTTTAGGTTTGCGTTACAAAGGTCGTACTTTTATTTTACGTGACAAAATTTTTTTTTATGTTTTTCAACATACTTTTTTATCACATTTGATTCTTTTCATAGCTCCAAAACCTTATGCTATTGATTTTCAGATATTTATCTAAGATTTACAAATTTAATCTCAGTATGTTAATTTTTATTAATTTAAAAGACAACTTACAATTTGTAATTAAAATTCTCTCAAATTAAAGTCTTGACCGTCAAAAACGCCATATGTAGTGTGGTCAATCCAGTCTCCAAGTATTATCACAGCAGACTTAGGCATCTTCTCAGGATGATAATTAAAAACAACATGCCGATGCCCAAAAACGAAGAAATCTGCCTCGGAACCGGGATTCTGAGCATTATATTCATACGCAAACTGTACATAACGGTCTGATTCTGCATCTTTTACCACATATTTCTTACCATTTTCCCTACTATGCGCAGACCAAGCATGTGCAAAAGGGACAGTCCAGAATGGTGGTATAAGCTTGTAAAGCCACTGGCAAAATTTATTCCTAAATATAGCCCTTATAAATTTAAAGCCCGGCTTCAAACTGCCAAGTGCATCACCATGAGCAAGATAAAAACGCTTCCCTAAATGTTCCGCCACCAAACCACCATCTACGACTTCCATTCCAATCTCATCGCGAAGATAATCAAACAGCCATATATCATGATTTCCTACTATCCATGTCACTTTAACTCCACAATCGGCAAGCGCGGCAAGTGCGCCAAAAAAACGCACATATCCACGCGGTACGACCGTGGAATACTCAAACCAATAGTCAAGTATATCGCCCAAAAGATATAAATGCGAGGCTTTATCCTTTATTGAATAGAGAAAATTAACCACTCTACGCTCATAATCAAGTGGCGGAACAAGATACTTTGCCCCGAGGTGCAGGTCTGATATGAAATAAACAGACTTATCCATCTATGAGATTGAAATACTGTTGATATTATGTACAAACATCACAAAAAACCAAGCTCAAGCTTTGCCTCCTCACTCATCATGTCTTTCGTCCACTCAGGCTCAAACACAATGTTGATAGTTACACTATTTAGTTCCTTAATTGACTCAAGCTTATATCTCGCATCATCTACTATAAAGTCTGCCATCGGACAGTTTGGCGCTGTCATAGTCATATCAATATTAAGGTCAGCATTATCATTGATATCTATTTTATAGACAAGCCCCAGGCTATACACATCTACTGGGATTTCAGGGTCGAAAACCGTACGCAGCATCTGTATCACCTTCTCTTCTATGTTAAGTCTTTCTTCCGTTGTCATTTTACAATCAATTACCGTATTTGGTATATATCCTCGCAAAGTTATAAAAAAAATTGCAATAATCAATAATATTTTTTACCTTTGCACAAATTAACAAACAGAAAAAGCAAATTAATAGATTACAATTATGAAATTATTCAAGAAACTTTTTGTAGCAATAGCTCTTTGCGCATTGTTCACTACCCCAGCTATGGCACAATTTAGATTTGGTGTAAAAGCCGGTGTTGCCATTAACGATTTGAAGTTTAACAAGGATGTCTTTGAATCAAGCAACCAGACCGGTTTTACTGGCGGTGTAGTTACTGAATTTACTGTGCCTGTTATCGGCATCGGTGTTGACGCATCACTCCTTTATGCTCGACGCTCCGCAGATGTCCCCGTAGGTGGTGATAACAATATTACAGAATCTGAAAACCGTGACTATATCGACATTCCTATTAACCTTAAGTGGAAAATTGGAATCCCTGCAGTTAGCAAAATTGTATCTCCTTTCATCACTACCGGTCCTGACTTCTCATTCCTCGTCTCAAAGAAAAATATCAACGAAGCATGGAAGAACAAGACTTTTGACACAGCTTGGACTGTTGGTGCCGGCGTTGAACTTCTTAGCAAAGTACAGGTAGGAGCTACTTATGGCTTCGGTCTCAGCAAATCTGCTTCCGGAGATAATGCACAATATTCCGCTAAAAACCGCTGCTGGACTATAACCGCTGCTTTATTCTTCTAATATATAGCTCCAACTTAAACAATAAAAAACATTCAAGGAGGGTGTATCAAAATTCGATATGCCCTCTTATGTTAATATATTGTAAAATAT
>JBJECS010000060.1:0-4210 GCA_051871335.1 Muribaculaceae bacterium
AGAGACCGGTTTATGGGAACCCTTTAGCCGGGCGATGTCGCTTAGTGCGCATCTGCACATAGTGCAGGTGCACGTTGCCTGCAAAGCGACGAGCCAATCGCCGGGTTAAGGTCTCGCAGAGACCTAACCCGGTGACAGCCTGTATCTCCCTGGTATCGAGCCTTGTAGAGGCTCGGTCGTGGTATCATCATACTCACCCCATCTATTCTCTATTATCTATTCATTACTTTCCCTCCATAGACATTTCCATCTGCTACTATGCGCACAAAATACACACCCGTCGCATACGCCGACATGTCTATTTGAGAATCTATTCCCGATACTACCTTCCTGCCCGTCAGGTCATATACATCTACCGATGATATGCGGCTTACGCCTGTTATAGTCAATACCTTATTCACTACATTCATAGCGATTTTGCGGTCAGCCTCCACTACTTCCACTCCACCCTCTGGTGTACGGCAAATCAGATTATCAAGCTGGAACGAGCCATTCTGTGTCACCGGGCTTTCCACCTGCACCACCTTCACGCCACTCAGTGTGTAAGGCGTGTCGTATAGCAAGTCGCTCAGCTTCACCTCAAAATACTTCCAACCTCGGAAATTCAGGCTCGCTATGCGGAAATACTTTGTATCCGTGCCCGCTGTAAAGCCCAGATATACATCGTGATTATTAAAGTCCCCATTGATATGAACGCCCACGATGTCGCCGTCGTAATACTGCTGAGACTCTGTGCCGGCATAGTCCCAAACTGCAACTCCACCGCGGAAATCCGAGAACTTATATGTAAAACTACCCGATGCCGCTCCAAACAGCTTCTTATTCGTCAGCCTTGCATACAGTGGCTTTGAAATCGTGCCTACTGTCTCTTCCTCATTGCCCGTGAATATCGATGCCGTTTCAAATGTCTCCATTATGCGGCCTTCCTTCTCGCTTCCCTCATCTGTCGCAGTGAACGTGATTACGTGGTCGCGGTTCGTTGGCAGATTTTCCTTGTCGCGTAGCTCGCCTGAAAGTGTGAAAGTATACACCTTACCTTGCTCAAGGTCATCATTCAGAACGATCATCATATTTCCGAACCCGTTTGACAGTGTATTGTATCGGCATGAACGCGAATTTACTGCCATTGCATTGCCGTCAGGGTCTGTAACGCTATATAGCGACGCTATCGTGTTTGCCATAATTTGATTGTCAAAACGGACCTCGATTGTCGGGTCTTGATAGTGGATTGACTCCCCATCTGCCGGATACTGGTCCGTTATCTCAAGGCGGTCGCGGCTCTTGGTGGTAAACGTAGCCACAAAATCCTCTGCAAGTCCAGTATGGTCTGAATACTTATCAGTATGATGAACAGACTTGTCAAGGCGTACTGTATATTCTGTTGTGCGGTCAAGCGACAGATTTGCGATAAACGATACGTTGTGCAGCGAATTTGAATACTTGAAATAACCATCTACCGCCGGTGTGATGCTAAACGCATTTTCAAACGATTCTACGTCTATATCGTAGTTAAACACAAAGTCTATTGTTGATGCGCAGCTTACAGGCTCTCCATCCACCGGCACCGGTGAAAACGATTCCACTTTCAGGTAATCAGGACGCTGCATATTCATCGGCACATCGTTATAGGTCACCTCATTCGCTACCACTGTCACAGGATATTCCTCATCATAATACCCTTCTTTTGACACCTTCAGCTTATAATCGCCCGGCGTGACGTTGCGGAATACGAATACGCCGTTATAAATATTGTCTGTCGTGCGCTTTTGAACAACGTTGCCTCCCTGGTCTGTCAGCAACACCGTCGCTCCGTTTATTGGAGCATAAATATCCTTCCCATATTTTGTGAAGCCTGCCGGCATATCTTTTTCGCGCAGGTTATGGTCGTCATATACTATACCAGCCACATTTCCTGTCACAAACTTGTCCTCCGTATCATAATACTCCATGATAGAGCGTACAAAGTGCCATGCCTCAAGCCACAGATAGTCATCATTCATCAGCCTGTATGCCTCTGGGCGATGCTCATGCATCCCGCCTTCTGACAGCAGACCCACTACATACAGTGTACGAAGTACTCCAAGACCGCCCTGCCACATGTTCTGGTAGAATGTCAGGTCGCCGCTGATATATTCGGTATCGCGAGTCCATACCGGCAACTTGTTTGAGTGCAGATTTTGCCACAGGATGCTGCTCAGGGTCACATTTTCCGGGTAGCGTGGCACTCCTATCTCATTCTCACGATAAAGCATCAGTGGATAGTTTGACGCCTCGCCAGCATTGGAGTGTATTGAGAAAAACAAATCAACGCCCAGACGATTTGCCTCCGCTGCTATGCCGGAGAGTGAACGGTCATCTTCTGTCGTATTCTTTGTTCGGGACAGATACGGCGTCGCTCCAAGTGAATCCAGTATGTGATACATATGCAGACCTTTATACAGGTTACTCTTTGATTCCCAAAAGTTCGTAGAGTCTGCCGGAAGTGGATACAGACGGATTGGACGGTCATCACTGTCATAGCCTCCGTGCCCCGGATTGATGTATATCTTCAGGTCGCTCATGCGCTTCGCTTCTATTGGCGCTGTGAGTAATATTGCTGCCAGGATGGCAAGGAATAGTCTTTTCATGATATTGTTTGCCTTGTTTTTATCTGATTATCATTATGTTTGTCCGGTATAGTTCCCCTTCTACGGTTGAATATACCACATCGCCTGTATTTGGCGCGGTCGTCAGCTCTGCAACTCGCAGATTTTCGTGCGTCAGGCTTGCTGAAGAGCCTGTCTCAAAATCATACAGCTTGAGCACCGACGTTGTCACTTGATAGCCGTCATCTTTGCTCTCTACTGCCACAAACGCATTGTCGCTTATCCATGATGGATAGTCTCCGCGCTCCGCCACCTTTTCAAGGCCCGTGCCATCTATGTTGCATACATACACACCCTTAAACGGCTCGTTGAAAAGAACCTTGCGGCGGTCAGGACTTAGCGACGGCCACAGATATGAGTGTGCCTCCTCTATCGGTGATATCTCTGTCGTCTTGCCGTCTATCGTGATTAAGATGCTCTTGAGAGATGCTGACGTTGAGGCATATGTCTTCCCCTCAATCGCCTGGAGGTTCACATCCTCGCGACTCGCCTTTCTCACTTTTTTCACCTTGCCGCTTTTCACTTCTGCACTTCTCACATCGCGGCACAGTAGTCCGTCTACCATTTCCGCTGTCTGGTAATACACCTTCTTGCAGTCCGCTGAAAATACGGGCTCAAAGCCCGCTGCAACACCCTCGTCAAGTAGCGTCACATTCTTCGTAGCCATGTCATAGCTATAAAGCCCCTCATGATTTTCCGTGCTGAATAGCAACGTCGCGCCATCAGGACTCAACACCGGGTGATGTGCCTCTGCCGGTGTTAATATCTGCACCGACGGTGATATCGATAATTCTGCCGCTCCTGCGCACACCATCGCTGCACAAAGAGTCACAACTGACAATAAAAACTTCTTCATTTCCATATCTATTTTTTAATTTTCAAACTTATTCAACATCAATTTTTGTTCACTGCAAAGTTACAACATCCAACCCCCCTTTGTCAATACCTTTAATGTTTTTTAACAAATAAATTTCCCCAAAAACTCATCTCCACAATCCACAACCCATCTCACTATTCACTGTTCTCTATTAACTATTCTCTATTCTAAACTCTTGTTCATCAATCACTTCACCACTTTCACTCACAGCCTTCCAATGAACAATATTTCTTGCCTCCGTAGAAATCATAACACCGCATTTAGTCACCTTTCTTCCATCCGCAGTGTATTGTATCGCGTAATCTTTGCTGTCTATCTGAGCAAGCGCATCATCTACAGACTTATCCACCTTCAACTCAAGGACAAACACGTCATTCTTGGTCTGAATAACCACGTCGGCTCTGCCAAGTATGCTCTTTACCTCTGTGTCCACACGAGCCTGAAGGATTGAGAATACCATATAAATCAGCAGTTTGTAGAAACTTTCGCAACTCTCCTTGTCCTCCCATTCCTCGTTTGTGATAATATCGTAAGGGATTTTGGCAATATATGCACGCAGTGCGACAAGTGCGTCTGACAGGTTACCCTGATTTAGAGACGTTATCATCTTGACTAACATGCTGTTGTAGTCTCTTGGAGTTTGCCTTAATATCAACGGCATAAGCCCCCTAACCATGCCATTCCTCAC
>JBJECS010000061.1:0-21902 GCA_051871335.1 Muribaculaceae bacterium
TGATGCCTCTGCAAGTTAAGCCATGCTCAAAAATTATTTAGGACAATATTGGTTTACAGAATAAAAAAACTTTTGGTAAAACGGAAATTTTGTGTTACCTTTACAGAAAATTCGAGACATCTGAAAAATGGCAGACACAATAGATTTCAATACACTGAAACGCTCAATAGAGGCAAAAAAATTCGTCCCTGTTTATATTCTTCATGGAGAAGAGGGATATTTTATCGACGTGCTTGTGAAAATGTTTGAGGAACTGTTGCCCGAAGAGGAAAAAGACTTTAATCAATATATTTTCTATGCCCCGGAAACTACGCCGGACCAGGTGATTAACACTTGCCGGCAATATCCGATGATGAGCGAACGCCTGGTGGTGATTGTAAAAGAAGTGCAAGCCGCAAATGTCAGCTTCATAAACAGTCTCAAAACCTATATGGCAAATCCTACAGCTACCACAATACTTGTAATCGCAAACCGTGGAGCGCAGGTAAAAGGCAAAGACATTTCTACTGCCATAAAAACCGGTGGAGGTGTCATTTTCGAGTCTAAGAAGATGACTGCAATGAACGTGGAGCCTGCCATCTCAAGCCTCGTAAAGGAAAAAGGACTAAATATTGAGCCTAAATCACTCAAAATGCTGGCAGACTATGTCGGCACAGACCTTTCAAGGCTTTATAACGAAATTAATAAGCTCGCCGTAATCCTCCAACCCGGATCTATGATTACGCCGGAGGTGATAGAAAAAAATATCGGTATAAGCAAGGATTACAACAATTTTGAGCTCGTGCGAGCCATTGCCACGCGAGATTTCGTAAAGGCTGTGACTATACTAAAATATTTTCGCAGCAATCCTAAAAACAATCCGCCAATGGTGACAACCACTGTGCTTTTCAACCTTTTCTCAAACGTACTAATCGCCTTTTATGCCGCCGACAAGAGCGACCGGGGAATGATGGCTGAGCTTGGTTTTAAGTCGCCATATCAGCTTAAAGACATCAAGGATGCTATGCAGCGTTACAAGCCATGGCAACTGATAGAAATCATTTCTGAAATCCGTCGCATGGATGCCATGAGTAAAGGCGTAGGCTCTCGCATGGATGCTTACGACCTTCTTGACATGCTCGTGATGCGCATCTTTGATGCCAGAGGACAAGTCAAGTTATAAAAACCCGAGGATTAATGGGTTAAAAGAATCTTACTACTCTCACACTCCACGTGCGGTTTTTCGCAGTATGGTCATCGAGGAGCTTTGTTTGCACAGATGTCGTCATGCCCCATGTATATGAACCCTGTATTTGCCAGCGTTTCATCACTTCAAAGCCAAGACCAACAGAGAGGCCCAGTTCTACCGTATCGTAGTTTAGTGCCTTTATGTCGCTGTGAGCAAGGAGAAAACTGAGACTTGGACCACCAAAAACGTAGGGTGCAACATAGTCTTCAAGTCCGTTCATACGAGTCCATTTAAATCGCAGATTTAGAGGGATGTTAAGATAGTGTAAATAGGCACGTTCACTGCCATATCCATCTACAGCCCAAATTTTCTTTTCACCAAGGTTAAGAGTTGCGCCTCGCTGTTCATAAATGGCTGCTATATCAATACCAAAACCTATGCCCGGAAACATTTTCTCACCCTGCACACCCAGCTGGAATGCAGTAGAGTTATCTACAGTGAATATGTCTTGCTTAAACTTTAGGTTTGTAAAATCAACTCCGGCTGTCGGTCCCCAACGAAACTGTGCAGCCGCATCAAATGCAAACAGCGTCGCAAAAAGTATTATTATCGAATATAGTTTCTTCATCTTGTTGTCAATTTCTTTTTTTCACCTCCAAAGGTAGTGATATTTTTTGAAAAGACGCTATAATTTTTGCTTAATAAATATAAAATTACTTTATAGCATCTATCACCTCGGCCACGGTGAGAAGCTTTTGCTCGCCGGTGACCATATTTTTCAGTGTTACCTTACCTTGAGCTATCTCACTTTCGCCCACGATAGCTACAAATGGGATGTTTGCGGCATTGGCATACTTCATTTGTTTCTGAATCTTTGTGGAATCAGGGAATACCTCAGCTGGAATACCTGCATTACGCACCTCGCGCACCAGTTTCAAGGCGTATGCTGCCTCTGCGGAGCCAAAGTTTGTAAACATTATGGTTGTAGACTGCTGCAATTCCTCCGGGTAAAGATTTAGGGTGTTCATCACATCGTAAATACGGTCTGCTCCAAATGAGATGCCCACACCGGAGACGTTTGGAAGTCCGAATATGCCGGTGAGGTTATCATAGCGTCCGCCGCCTGTGATGCTGCCAATCTGCACGTCCAGCGCCTTTACTTCTATGATGGTGCCGGTGTAATAGTTCAGTCCGCGCGCGAGAGAAACGTCAAGGTCAAGCTGAGCTTTGAGTCCTACAGCCTTTACTCCATCTATCACCTCTCTCAGCTCAGACACGCCAAGCATGCCGACAGAGGAAGATGCAAGCAGGCTGTCAAGTTTTGCCAGACGCTCCTCTATGTTACCATCTATTTCCAGGATTGGCCGAAGCGCATTAACGGCATCCTGCGACAATCCGCGCTCAATCAGCTCGGCATTGACATTGTCTATGCCGATTTTGTCGATTTTGTCTATCGCTACGGTGATGTCTATCATCTTGTCCGGCTCTCCAATAAACTCTGCAATTCCTGCAAGTACTTTGCGGTTGTTGAGTTTTATTGCTATGTTGATATTCAGTCGGCTGAATACGTCGTCTATTATCTGTAACAGCTCTATTTCATTCACGAGAGAGTCAGAGCCAACTACGTCAGCGTCGCACTGGTAAAATTCGCGGTAACGACCTTTTTGAGGACGGTCGGCACGCCATACAGGCTGAATCTGGAATCTGCGGAATGGGAATTGTATTTCGTTGCGGTGCTGCACTACATAGCGTGCGAAAGGCACGGTGAGGTCATAGCGCAAACCCTTTTCGCACAGCTGTGCCGCAAGGCGGTTTGTGTCGCCTGAGTCTATCAGGTCACGGTCTATGCCACGGAGATAGTCACCGGAATTAAGAATTTTAAAAAGTAATTTGTCTCCCTCCTCGCCATATTTTCCCATCAGAGTTGACAGGTTTTCCATAGCGGGAGTTTCTATCTGATTAAATCCATACAGGCGGAAAACTTTTTTTATAGTATCGAAAATATAGTTACGTCGTGCCATCTCAATAGGAGAAAAGTCACGTGTACCCTTTGGAATTGAAGGTTTCTGAGCCATTATATTTATATTTTTATATTATTTATATATAACGTTTTTTAGTCCTGTTTATTATCATCTGTCCATATCGGAAGCGAGAAATCTATTTCCAGACCACCACCCTCGCGGTTTTTGGCTGATATTTCGCCGCCGAGCGAGGTCACTGTATGTCGCACGATGGAGAGTCCAAGCCCTGTGCCGCCAACTTTCCTTGAGCGACCGGTGTCTACTCGGTAAAAACGGTCGAAAAGAAACGGCAGATGCTCTTCGCTTACCCCGTTCCCATTATCGTAAAATGCAAAATGATAGTGTGTGTCATTCTTTTCCAGCAAAGTGAGACCGATAGTATCGCCACCGCTGTGGATAACTGCATTTTTCGTGAGATTTAGTAGCATTGCCGACAGCAAGTTTGCATTACCTTTCACAAAGCAGTCTGCAGGTATGTCGAGAATTAGCTTTTTGCCCTCATTGAGTCTTGTTTCAGATATTTCTTCAGCAAGGTCTGAAGCGAGAGAATAAAAATCCACTTTTTCTAAGAGTATTGAATCCTCCCCGTCTTCAAGTCTCGTGATAGTTGAAATATCATTTAGCAAGTCTTGAAGGCGGAAAATCTGTTGCTGAGTCTTCTCCAGAAAATTTCGTGCAATCTGCCTGTCGATTCCCGGAGAGGCAAGAATTGTCTCTACATATCCCTTTATTATGCCAAGGGGTGTTTTCAGCTCATGATTTAGGTTGCTTGTCACTTGCTTACGATGTTTGGCGCGGTCTTCCACTGCTTTAATAGCTGCGGCGTGTTCTTTTTCTATTTGCTCAATAGCGGCAGAGCGCTCATTATACAGGTTTATAATCTGATGCGAAATCTCTCCCAGCTCATCGTCAGGGAACTCAAGGTTTTCGTCAAAGTTTTCATCTTTCACGGCGCAGTCTACAAAGTTTCGCAAGTTTTGTATGTTTCGCGCCAGGTATCCTGTGAAAAAATATGCAAACAAAGACATTATACTCCCCAGTGTAAACAGGAATGTGAAAAACCATATTCCTCCCGTCAGAGAATTTAATGAGCTGCCACCATACGGCAAAAGAGCTACCACTGCCACTCGCCGGTCTGAAGTGTATTGCTCACGATAGTAAAAGGCATCTTTAATTGAAACCTCATTAACTTTGCGTTTATAGCTTTCATCGGGTGTTATTCCCTTAGGAGGAGGGAGGGGAAAACCCATCGAGCATAATGGCGCTCCAAGCTCAACATCAAATACTGATATGCACAGATTGTAATATTCTGTGGAGCGAAAGTAGTTGTCAATAAATGAAATGTAGCCGGGTGCCTGGTCGTCACTACGTGTTTCGTAAAGGTTTATGATGCGGCTCGTGATAATGTCAATATTGGTCTTTAATGTGTTATGACGAATATTTTCACTACGAGTATAGTGAAAAACACCTATTATCGCAATCAGCACCCAAAGCGAAATGACGGCGGGTGTAAACAGCCTTTTATGATAACTTCTAAGAGCCCGTCTCATGAGAAACTCTTATCGCTACGCCTCGTTAAAGCCATAGCCGTAGCCTGGTGCGGTCACGATATATGCGCCATATTCACCAAGTTTGCGGCGTAAGCGAGTGATATTCGTGTCGATAGTTCGAGGAGTTACCACTACATCGTGCGACCATACGTTGCCTATTATTTCTTTGCGTGAGTAAATCTTGTTGCGGTGAGTCAGGAAGAATAGCAATATATCCATTTCTGTGCGCGTCAGGCGTATTTTTTCACCATCAAGGGTGCATACTTTTTCATTCCTGTTTACCTTGAGCGTCTTGAATGTGATATCCGGTTCATAGTCGCTGCGATTGGCGTTATATGCCACTTGTCGGTATGCATTGCTGCGACGCAATACCGCGCGCACTCTTGCGATAAACTCGCTGAGGTCAAATGGCTTGGTGATATAGTCATCTGCTCCGATATTAAGCCCCATAACCTTGTCGTCTGGCTCTTGCAGAGCAGAACAGAATATGACAGGAATATTTTCTGTTGCCGGATTGTACCTTAGGCGCTTCACAAAGTCAAAGCCACTAAGATTTTCCATCATGATATCTACAATACATAGCGAATATACCGATAAGTCGTGCTGCAATGCATCTTCTGCACAATATGCACAATCTACGTCATATCCCTCTTTCTCAAGGTTATACTTCAGTATCTCACAAATAGACTCTTCGTCGTCTAAAACTAATATTTTTATTCTCATACGATTTGTTATTTTGCGGTTGTTCGTTGCGAATGCAAATTTAATAAATATACAGATATAATGTAGTTAATAGACGTTAAATATTGTAATATTTACTATAACAAATCTTCTATTACCAGACCTGCAAGCCTAAAACCGAAAATTGCAGTGGTATGAGCGATAGTGCCGTTTATTTGAGCCTTTAATGCATTCATGTCTACTGAATCAAGGTTATTTACGTCAATATTTCTATTTAACTCCACTTTTTCCTGCTGTGTGCCACGATTTCTAAACAATTCCGGAGAATAAACGCACTTGAATTTTCGCTTTGGAAACTGTCCGCTGCGCTTAAATTTTCTTCGTAGCGCAGCTGCCAATGGACATCCCTGCACTTTCCAAAATTCCGCCACAGAAATTTTTCCGGCATCAACTTTAAGAGCTGCCCCCATCGACGAAAACAGCTTCGCTCCGCTATTTGTGGCGCGAAGTATAAGCAACGCCTTGTCTTTGAGCGAGTCTATGGCATCTATTACATAGTCGTATTGCGACAGATCAAACTCAGCTGCTGTTTCCTCGGTATAAAATCGGCGTATTGATGTTATTTCTGCATCTGGATTTATGTCCATCAGGCGTCTTTTCATTACATCTACTTTTACTTGCCCTACAGTGGATGTCGTTGCAGGCAGTTGGCGATTTATGTTCGTGACATCCACGCGGTCGCTATCCACGAGTGTTATATGGCAGACGCCTGAGCGCACAAGGCTCTCCGCGCACCAGCTGCCCACCCCACCAAGACCAAAGATTATCACTTTAATCTTCTGCAATCTTTTGAACATATCACCGCCCAAAAGCAGATTGACGCGAGAAAAATAATTTTGCATATTCCAAACAGAAAAGAAAGGGTCAGCAGACGCCGACCCTTACGTGTTTAATAAACTTGTAGTCTAATATAACTATCTTGCTTCTTCAATTGTAACGGCACGGTCAAGTGCTACGTATTTTTCACCGAGGTCACAGAGGTTGCCTGCATTGATAGTAGCATCAAACTGTGATTCAGGAACACCAAGCTTAATGAGCTGCTTCTTCACGCCGTTTACACGATTGTGACGGAGGCGAGTGTTAATCTTGTCGTTACCAGTGTAGTTATCAGCCCAACCGGTGATGACATAGCGCTTATCCGGGTTGTCCTTCATTACCTGAGCAACTGCCTCGAGAAGGATAACGTCCTTGCGAGTGAGCTTGTAGATATTGATAGGATAGTAGATAGTAGCAAGTGGTGCTGGCTCCGGCTCTACAACTTCAGGTTGTGGGCACTTTTCGCAGCAGTGAGCAAGCTGGTCCTCAAGGTCAGCGATTTTAGCAACTGCGGCAGCGAGCTGTGCGCGGATTGGGTCGCAGTTTTCAGGTTCCGGACATACAGGCACTACAGGTGGATACCATTCGCGACGTTTGAATAGGTAAGTAACACCGAGGCTTGCCTGAAGGTCTTGTGCTGTCTTGTTCCATTCAAGGCCTGTCTCATCACGGTGGTTGTCAAGACCGTTGAAACGGATATCAAGGCTGAGTTGAACCTGTTCACTCACGCGGAGTGAGTTGATAATACCAAAACGGAATGTGAGAACGCGGTCCTGCAGGTCTTTGTAGCTACCGCTTGTCCAGTTGCCTGCAGCGTCTTTTGAAGTCTCACGTCCAAAAGTCCAGTAAGCACCTGTACCAACGTATGCTACAAGGTTATACTTGCGTCCCGGTACATATCCGCGAATCCAGTTTGTGACATTAAACATTGCGTCAAAAACAGGACCTACATGGTTAAATTGCTGTTTGTAATAGCCGTTTACCTGTGGCTGGCTCCAATCGATTGCAGGTGCATCTGGTGTTTCTGCAAGACCCTTAACCTGTAGCCAGTTTACACCGAGTCTTGCGCCTACGAGTGGAGAGAACCATTTTCCTACATAGATGCCGGCAGCCGGGTCAAAACGGTCTGTCCACTTACGATGCTGGTCTCCGCTTGAAAAGAAGATGTTGCCACCTACTTCGCCGGTTACAAACCAGTTATCCTTCATTTTATTGAAAAGATAGCCTTGAGATGGGTCTTCTACATAGACTATCTCATCAGATTTAGACTGTGCATTTATTGACATAAATACCGCACAGAACAATGCAAAAAGAGTAAACTTTTTCATAGTCCAAAATACATTTTCAAATTTGGCTGTAAAATTACTACTTTTTTTTGAGACAATTACATAATAATTACAAATAAATAGTTAAAAATTGGCTTTAACTATTGTTAAAAACGCAAAATTAGCGCAAATCCCCAAAAAATCGACAAAAAGGCGAAATTTTCTTACAATTTGACTAATAAAATATTCAACTCGCAATACAAATCTCACAAAATAAATTAGCGGCAGACCCGTATGCCTGTCGCTAACTTTCTATGACTTTTATTTTCACCTATTATGCCTTGATGAATTTCTTCACCTCTGCAAGGATGTTTTCAGCTGTAAAACCGAATTTCTCGTCAAGAACTTTATATGGTGCTGAAGCGCCAAAGTGGTCAAGACCAAACACTGTTCCGTTTGCGCCTACAACTCCGCGCAATGTTGATGGAAGCCCGGCTGTAAGTCCGAATACCGGGGTGTTCACAGGGATGACGCTGTCACGGTATTCCTTGTCTTGCTCGTTGAAAAGACCGATTGACGGGATTGAAACCACGCGGCTGTCTATATCTTCTTCTGCAAGCATTTCCGCAACCTCACACAGAAGTGAAACTTCAGAACCATTTGCTACGAGTGTCACTTTTGGGAATGGGCAGTCAAGCACCACATATCCCCCGCGCATTGCACCTTCTGCCTCAAGCAGGCGGTTGCCTGTCACTGCCGGTAAATCCTTGATGTCTTGGCGGGAAAGGATAAGAGCGGTAGGGGTGTCATTATTTTCAAGTGCCATTTTCCATGCTATGCTTGTTTCTGCGGCATCTGCAGGGCGAAGAACGAGTACAGATGGACGTCCGGAGAAGTTGCGAAGCTCTTCCATTAGGCGGATTTGTGCCTCCTGCTCTACAGGCTCGTGTGTAGGTCCGTCCTCGCCCACGCGGAATGCGTCGTGAGTCCAGATATATTTAACGGGCAGCTCCATGAGAGCGGCAAGGCGAACTGCAGGCTTCATGTAGTCACTGAATACGAAGAACGTACCGCAAGCTCCTATTACGCCACCATGCAGCGCAATACCATTCATGATTGAAGCCATAGTAAGCTCTGAAACACCGGCGTGAAGGAATGCACCAGAGAAGTCGCCTGCTGTAAACGGCTTTGTCTTTTTCAGGAAGCCATCAGTCTTGTCGGAATTTGCAAGGTCTGCGCTGGAAACAATCATATTCTTTACCTGCTGTGCAAAAGCGCCGAGCACGTCGGCAGAAGCCTGGCGTGTAGAAGTGTTTGCCTTATGCTCAATAGCGGCATAGTCTATTTCCGGTAGCTTGCCTTCGATAAAGTCTTGTAATTGCTGTGCGAGTTCAGGATTTGCTTTTGCCCACTCTGCCTGCGCTGCCTTTCGTTGAGCAACAATCTTTCGGAGCTCTTCAGCGCGCTCTGCATAAAGTTTTGCTACCTCAGGACGGATTACCCATGGATTTTCAGGGTCACCTCCAAGGTTTCTCACTGTTGCGGCATAGTCTGCTCCAGATTTACTGATAGG
Source organism: Muribaculaceae bacterium (assembly GCA_051871335.1). Lineage (GTDB taxonomy): Bacteria > Bacteroidota > Bacteroidia > Bacteroidales > Muribaculaceae > CAJUPY01. The sequence continues at coordinate 9,135 of JBJECS010000061.1, forward strand.
CTGACCATGAGTGCTGCATTTACCCTCAAAGTTTTGTCCGTCTGCCGTCACGCACCCGCGTCCCATCACGGTATGACCGATAATAATGGTAGGGCGGCTCTTTTCGTCGATAGCCTTAGTAAGGGCATCTGCTATAGCCTCTGCACTTGTGCCGTCAACTTCAAGAACATTCCAGTTCCATGCACGATATTTGGCAGCCACGTCTTCGCATGACACAGCGTCAACATCTGTTGAAAGCTGCACATTGTTGCTGTCGTAAAACATTATCAGATTGCTCAGTCCCAGGTATCCGGCGAGGCGGCCCGCTCCCTGTGAAATTTCTTCCTGCACACCACCGTCTGAGATGAATGCGTATGTCTTGTGAGCGAAATTTTCACCAAAGCGTGCAACGATAAAACGTTCTGCTATCGCTGCGCCTACTGCCATGGTATGTCCTTGTCCAAGCGGACCGGATGTGTTTTCCACTCCGCGCTCCGGCTCACACTCCGGGTGACCTGGAGTGACGCTGCCCCACTGGCGGAATTGCTGTAGGTCTTCAATACTGTATTTGCCGGTGAGGGCAAGTACGCTGTATAGCATCGGTGACATATGTCCGGGGTCAAGGAAGAAACGGTCTCGAGAAAACCATTTGCCATCGTCCGGGTCATTTACTATGAATGATGAGTATAATACGTTTACGAAGTCTGCTCCGCCCATTGCACCTCCAGGGTGACCTGACTTTGCTTTCTCCACCATTGATGCGGCAAGCACACGAATATTGTTTGCTCCGCTATTGATTGCATTTATGTCTTTAATCATATTGAATTATATGTTTTGTTTTATCTTAGGTTTATACAGATTGCGAAGTTAGCAATAATTTTTCTTTTTAGCAAGAGAAATTCCGCAAAAATAATCATGCATCGCAGTGGAATGCAAAAAATAAAGGGCGAACATGAAAAATCATATCCGCCCTTAAAATATTGATTGTTTGTATTTTATTTTACTATGATTTTGCCTGTTACAGCTTCACCGGAAGCAGTGATGGCGCGAACAACATAAACGCCACTGATTAGTGGAGATGTAGAGAGTTTGTCGGCATTGGCACTTGCTGCAAGGCTTCCCATCGAACTGTAAATGCTAATCTTTACAGCCTCAGCTCCATCAACGCTCACAACACCGTCTTCATAAACGATTCTTGCATCGTTTGCAAAGATTTCATCGACGCCTGTGCCATAGCCATTGTAAGCATAGTGAGCAAGTCCTTGACCTTGAACACAAACCCAGATATAGAATTTGCCTTCGTCATTCACAGAGCCGGTCACAGTGCTGATTCGTTGAGAATTACCTGCGCTGCCGAGTCCTTCTTGTGGATAGAAGAAGCGACTTTCATTAGCTTCAGCTAAGCCTGAAGTGGCGTCGATAAGTACAAATCCACCATTGGTGTTAGAGTTGAGATAAGTGGTAGCTGCAAGGTATTTCTTAGTGCCATAGTTTATTAGCTTGATAGAAGTACCAGCCGGATTATTACGCAACGCACCATCATTCATCGTAGCCTGCGCTACACCGTCTGCACTGAATAGTGTTAGATATTTTGAATATCCGTCAAGCCAGAAACTGCCGTCAGCGTTCATGATTATGCCTGCGGAGCCGCGTCCGTCGCCTCCGGCAAAGTCTGTATTATCGCTATTCTTAAGGTTGATGATAGTGGCATTTGAATTTACTGTGCCGTTTGTGATAGTATATACAAACACCTGACTTGTGCCATTGTTTGTCACCAAGATTTTACCATCATTCCAGTTTCCGTAAGCATTTATCTGCGCACCCATTTTCATGCCGCCGTGCGTAGCGTCTGAGAGAATGATGCGAGGTGCAGTATTATCGTCGTCCCAGCAATATACTCGAAATTCATGGCTTTCATCAACGGCATTTGATGCTATCAGCTTACCGTCGAAAGCAAGCAGGCTTGACAGGCGATAAGCACCCACTGATGCTCCGTCAACGTTTGCCGTGCCGATATATGCACCGGTGAAGGCATTGAGAATAACGATTTCAGGTGTTGCGAATGGATCTGCTTGGAGTGCGTAAATCTTACTGTGAAGGTCTGCAATAGAGCGTATTGGCTTTGCAGAAAGGTCCATCCAGTCAGCAAGGCTGCTGTTTGCTGAATATTTCCACACTTCCGTCATCTCAAGGATGTCATCCTTAAGTGAAGAGTCTTCATTAGCAATGCCGTTAATGGAAATTGTACGCGTATTGATGTCTGCAGACTCGATATTGAGTGTGGCAGTGTGAGTGCCAGCATCAGTAGGATTGTATGTGATTGTAACGGTTGTCTCACCCGCCTTACGGTCTATCCTTGTTTTGTCGATACTGAAATATTTCGCGCCATCGCCTGTGAGAGAGAGTTTCATGTCTGTGTACAAGTCACCACCATTGATTTTCACCTGTGCAGTCACTTTCTTGCCCTGAACTGTACTCATATCCACCTTTGATGTGGAGAGATTTATCCATGGCATTGTCTCGCCACAGTAGAACAGGTTCCACACCTGTGAAGTGTAAGTGTTATATCCTGTGCGATAGTCAAGTATCTGGTTGCCTTCGATAGCGAGATTGTAGAACAGAATGTCGTGTATAGGCTTAACGGGATTGCTTGTCCATGCAGCGTAGTTCATATTGTTTGCCACAGAAGAGTCTGCCTTGTACGGGCTGAAGACATTTTTGAAAGTAATATTTTTAATCTCGCCAGAGCCTGACATATCACCTTTTATTGAGCCGAAATAGAAATCATCTATAAAACACATGCCTATTAGTCGCTCTGTGCGATAAACGTAAATGTCTTCAAAGTGTATATCGCTGAAGTATGTGCTGTTTAGCGAGCATATATTCATTGCACCGCGTTCGCTGAGCTTGTTGTGGTTCCAGCCATCGTCGTAGTTGAAAAGCACATAGCAGTCGTCAAAACGGATATCAGAATAATAGCAGTTTGTTTCCGCACCAAGTCCAAGGCCGTTGTTACAGTCGTTCCACGTCTGGATATAACGGAAACGCAGGTTCTTGTTTGGCATAGTCTGAGCCGGGTCGCCGGATTGTGCGCCTTTTATGGCAATCGCATCGTCTCCGGAATGGATAAACATGTTTTCAAACGTACTGTTTGATGTATTGCCTATATCAAGACCGTCTGACGACGGGCAGCGTGTAGCTACTATGTTTACATTTTTGAAGTGCGTGTTTGTACAGTTACTAACGCAGACCGACCAACATTGCTCGCGGTGTGGGTGAATTGTGATACCTTCCACGTCTACACGTCCACCGGACCAGTCAACTCCTAAAAGTATCTTCTTGGCGTCAGTAGCTACGAGCCCTCGGCCGTAGATTTTCGCTCCATTACCGCCAACTACTCCAACAATACCGTTAAGCACGGCACCTGAAGCAATGTAAATCTTCTGGTCTTCTTTTATCTGGAGGAAACCATCGGTATACTTGCTGTATAAATTGTGATAACCCTTTGCAAAATAGTGAGTTTTTGTAGCAGAGTCGTATACATAGCCACTTGTAGCCAATTTAGGGTCACTATGGTCTATGCTGCTGGCAAATAGGTGTAGGAAACCACCGAAATAGTCGCCATCATACACGATAGTCATTTTCTGGTCTGCCTTACGAGTTTTGAAACTTATACTGTTTCCAAATCGCTTCACGTCATATATATCCAGGTCGTGAGGAAGAATGCGGAAAGACGTAAAGTCTTGGTCACGAGCCACCTCGATATTCACTTCCTCTCCGTCTTCAAACTCCAGCATAGAGAAGTTTACTTCGCGGTTCCAGAAGTTGATGTCTGAATACGTAGGAGCATAGTGTCCGTTGATAGCTACGTTAAACTTGCGCGTTGCATCAGCGAGATATGAATAGCCTGAAGGTATAGCATGTGTTAGTACCTTGCCATCAGAATAGTTTTCACCATTGACGTAAGCTGTAGAATATTGCCATGTTGGATTTTTGGTAGCACTTGCCATCGTTGTGTTGATGCGCTTTGACGGCAGCTTTCCTTTTGCTTTAACAAAGGCGTACACTGTTCCGCTTGGATTAGACACCCAGCGTCCAAGCCATTCCTTACCGTTCTTGAAAAAGTGGATGTCTTGTCCGCCCTCATATGAGGTATGAACTACAATCTGTTCTGTTTCTTCATCGCATCTCACCTTAAGCTCATTTGTAGTGGCAGAAACGAAAACGGGTGTAGCAGTCTGGTTTTCAATCGTTCCGTTTATCACCTCAGCGGAAATAGTGGAAGATGAACTATAAGAACCCGCAAACACACAGTTTAGCGCAGATGCGTTCTGAGTTCCGCCAAGTATGCCGCTCACTTCCTTTCCGTTTAGATACATTTCGCAGTAACAGTTTTGAATGGATGTTCCGGTCTGAGTCATTTCTCCTGCAATACCACCCAGCTTTGAGCCTTCGATATTGATAGAGCCATAGCTTGCGCAGTCGTAAATGTCAGCCTTTATCCCGTCGGGCTTTTTTGTGTTGGAAAAGCCCACAATGCCACCGACGCAGTCACTTGTAGTATATATATTGCCCATAAAAGTACATCCTGCAATATAGCTCGGACCTACTTCCTGATGACCAACAATTCCGCCCACATGGTCCTCGCCCCAAATAAGCGTGTTTGTTACTGAGCAGTCTATGATTTCGCCTGATGATACACCGGCAATACCCGCCACACAGCCTTTTGCTGAAATTGCGGAGTTTGTCACGTGGCAATTACGGATTGTACCGCCATGGTCTTGCCAGTTACCGTTTGTAGAAACAAGCACACCGCTCCAGTGTCCGCCTGTGATTACCGCCTGGTCTATTGTGAGGTTTTTCACCTCGCCCGGAGAAAGTATTCGGTTAAAAAGACCAACACCATTGTATCCTGACGTAATCCACACGCCAACAATATGGTGCCCGTCTCCGTCAAAAACACCCTTGAAATTACCGATTGGATTCCACTTAATACCATGCACAACTATATCGTTAGTCATGCGGAAATGCACCCCTGTCTGATTTTCAAAATCTCCAACGTGGATAAGGTCTTCCACGGTCTGGACTTTGTAAGGGTTTTCTGCGGTTCCGGCTCCTCGGTAAACCCAAGCCCATGATGTAACTGCTGTCAGAATAAATGAAGCAAGTAAAATGAATTTTTTCATGAATTTAAGTATATTAGAATCGTGTTTATTGTCAGATTATTTTATGTTTTGCAAAGATATCAATTTTGTATTAAAAAATCAAGAAAATTTGTTAAAATTTATTTCAAAAAAATAGCGATTTGCCTTTTATTCCGAAAATCTTATATAATTTGTGGAGTTTATTCCAAAAATCTTATAAGAAATTTGGAATATAAAGAAATATTCCGTAATATTGCAAAAAAAATTCTCTATGATAAAAAGGCAGTTACAGGAGATTATCTCCACTCAAATTTACGGAAATAAAGCTATCATTATTTTGGGAGCAAGGCAAGTTGGAAAATCCACTTTGCTCAAAGAGCTGCTTTCAAACCATAACGACGTATTATGGCTAAATGGTGATGACCCTGACGTAAGAACTATTTTTAGCAATATGAATTCAACAAGGCTACGTTCAATAATTTCAAATAAAAAAATCGTAGTCATTGATGAAGCCCAGAGAATAACAAACATAGGCATAAATATCAAGCTCATAACAGACCAGATGGAGGGAATACAGGTAATAGCAACCGGTAGCAGTTCTCTTATGCTTTCATCCAGCATAAACGAGCCCCTTACAGGCAGAAAAAGGGAGTATCCAATGTTTCCAATGACATTTACAGAAATGACAAATCACACATCAGTTCTCGAAGAAATAAGAATGATTCCACACAGAATGGTATTTGGATACTATCCGGAGGTTGTGTCAACCCCTGGAGATGCCAAAGAAATACTCCATGAACTTTCGGATAGTTACCTATACAAAGACATTCTGACACTTGAAAATATACGTCATCCCGACAAATTAGCTTTGCTTCTACGTGCATTGGCTTTTCAGATAGGCAGCCAAGTGTCTTACAATGAATTGAGTAATATGGTAGGTATTGACTCAAAAACAGTTGAGCGATATATCGACTTGCTGGAAAAATCATATATAATTTTTCGGCTTGGGAGTTACTCGAAAAATTTACGCAACGAGCTGAAAACTGGTAGAAAAATTTATTTTTGGGATTTAGGAATTAGAAATGCAGTCATAAACAATTTCACAAATATAGAACTTAGAAATGACACTGGCGAGCTATGGGAAAATTTTGCCATAACCGAAAGGATTAAGAAAAACCGATATGCAAGAAATTTCGCTAATTCATGGTTCTGGCGCACACAACAGCAACAGGAAATCGACTACATAGAAGAAGCTGATGGTCAGCTTAATGCTTTTGAATTTAAGTGGAATACAAAAAAAGCGAATGCTAAGTGCCCTGCATCTTTTTTAACAGCTTATCCCGGTACTGCATTCTCAGTAATCACGCCCAACAATATTGAGGATTTTTTGCTTTAGAGCCTGTTGAGCTCCGGCAAGCTGAACCTCGCAAGCTGTTGCAGATGATATTACAAGTTTGAATTATAATACTCCGGATTGCCGGTTACCTCTTGTCCGATGAAGGGGGGGAGAGAAAATTTTTCATCGGCAGATGTGAGCTCTATTTCCGCTACTATGAGACCTTCGTGTGTGCCATGAAAAACGTCTACTTCCCATGTGTAGCCATCATATTCCACAATATGGCGATGCTTGTCTATCACGCTTCCCTCACATGCTTTTCCCAACATCTGCAAGGCATCATTTAGAGGAATTTCATACTCCCATTCGTCTCGTGTGACACCTTCGTTTTTCCCTTTTATTGTGATAAATCCTTTATCTCCTTTAATTCTTATGCGTACAGTGCCCTCTGGGCGGCGGGAGATATAACCCTGGCAGATGTGGACAACGCTTTGCGCCATTTCTACAAAGCTGTTGTCCACTACCAAGTATTTTCTTTCAATTTCCTTTGCCATAATCACTCTTTGCGAAGACTGAGTGCAACTACGTTTTCCACATGCTGAGTGTGGGGGAACATATCCACCGGCTGCACAGCAGTAATGTCGTATTTCACATTCAGCAGTGCGAGGTCACGTGCCTGCGTAGCCGGATTACAGCTTACATACACTATCCGCTCTGGCTCGGCATTGAGTATTACGTTTACTACGTCTCCGTGCATACCGGCGCGAGGAGGGTCTACTATCATCACGTCAGGACGACCATGCTCCGCGATAAAATCATCTGTCAATACGTCCTTCATGTCACCTGCATAAAACTCGGTGTTATTCAGGCAGTTGACTTCAGAATTTATGCGAGCGTCTTTTATTGCATCTTCAACATACTCTATGCCTATTACATGGCGGCAGTGGCGAGCAACAAAGTTTGCGATTGTGCCTGTACCTGTGTATAGGTCATATACTAGTTCATTGCCGGTGAGGTGTGCGAAATTTCGTGCAACGGTATATAGCACTAATGCCTGGCGAGAATTTGTCTGATAAAAAGATTTAGGACCAATGCGGAAACGCAGACCGTCCATTTCTTCTTCAATATACATTTTTCCGCTGTGAAGCAATATTTCCTGGTCTGCTATCGTGTCGTTCACCTTGGTGTTGATGACGTAGAGGAGCGATGTGATTTGTGGAAATTCATTGCGAACAGCATCCATGAGTGACTTTATTTTCTCATCATCTTTCTCGCCAAACACCATTACAGCCATTATCTCGCCTGTAGTGGCAATGCGTACCATCAGTGTACGGAGCAATCCGTGGCATGCACGGATGTCATAAAAAGAATATCCGTTATCTTTGCCGTATTGCTTTATAAATAAGCGCAAGCGGTTTGAGAGGTCGTCTTGCAAATGGCACTTTTTAATGTCAAGCACCTTGTCGAAAGCTCCGGGGATATGAAAACCGGCTGCGTCACGGTCTGGAAACTCAAGCCCGCTGTTAAGTTGCTCAAAAGTGAGCCAACAGCGATTTGAAAATGTATATTCCATTTTGTTGCGGTATTCCCATATTTCTTTAGAGCCAAGGATGGGTGAAATTTCCGGGAATGGCACGTGTGCAATGCGTGTGAGCGCATCATACACTTGCTGTTGCTTGCATTTTATCTGAAAATCGTATGGCAAATGCTGCCAGCGACAGCCTCCACATATCGTAAAGTGCTCACAGCGAGGTTCTACGCGTATTTCTGACGGTTTCTTTAGGCTTACGATGCTTCCCTCAGCGTATGATTTTTTCTTCTTGGTAAGTTTTATGTCTGCCACATCGCCCGGTGCACCAAATGGTATGAAAATCACCATTTCGCCATCGGCGCGTGCCACTGCATTGCCTTCTGCGGCAACATCTGTTATGGTAATATCCTGAAGTACAGGTAGTTCTTTACGTTTTCTTGCCATATATCAGTCTGTTTTTTCAGTGCGCAGCAAAACAAGCTGCTTATTTTTTATTTTCCGTTTTTTTATTTTTATTACAAGCCTCCTTCAAGTCACAGCAGTCACAACCGTCTTTCTTGCTGCAAGTAAAATGCCGGTATAGGTAAACTACAGCGAAAGCTACGATTATAGCAACGGCAATATATTGAAGTATCTCGTTCATTTCAATGTCTTTTTTATCAGTTTCTCCAGCGCGTCAGGCTTGCTGTCTGCCGGGAAATCTGTGAAAGGATATGTTTTAATACATCCTCCCGCGTAGTTGCTGCAGCCAAAAGCAGTCTTGCCTCTCACAATATGTCCTTTACCGCATAAGGGGCAGGGGATTTGTTCTATGGCAGTGTATTTTGGCTTGCGTGGGGCACGCGGCTTTTTTGCGGCCTTTTCTTTCTTGTCGGAATTGGCGGAGGAACCGGACTTTGACGTATCATCAGATTTTGCAGACTTACTGTTATCCTGGTCCGTTATGATTTTATATGCAGAATTGTCGCTCAGCACGTTAATCACAATCTCGTTAATCTGACTTTTTAGTTCGTCAATAAACTCAGCGGCACTGAAATCTCCGCGCTCTATCCTGCGCAACTTATTTTCCCAGATTCCGGTTAGTTTGGCTGACTTAAGCAGCTCCTGGTTTATTGTAGCTATTAGCTGTATGCCGGCCGGAGAAGCCATGATATTTTTCCGCTCGCGATATATATACTTGCGGCGGAAAAGGGTCTCGATGATAGCGGCGCGAGTAGAAGGGCGTCCTATGCCGTTTTCTTTCATTGCCTCGCGCAGTTCTTCGTCGTCCACCTTTTTGCCGGCAGATTCCATGGCTCGGAGCAGCGTTCCCTCGGTGTAATATTTTGGCGGCTGTGTTGTTTTCTTCACCACAGTAGGCTTGTGAGGACCGCTTTCTCCAACAGTAAATGGGGGCAAAATTTTGTCCTCATCAGAATTATTTTCATTAGCTGCAGGCTGCAACAGCTGTCGCCACCCCGGCTCGGTAATCACTTTTCCTGTTGCTTTAAATTCATATCCGTCTGCATCTCCAAGCACAGTTGTAGTCTGAAAAATGCAATCAGGATAAAATGCGGCAATGAAACGCAAGGCAATGAGGTGATACATCTGTCGCTCATTTCCCACAAGTGCCCCCGGATGTTCGCCGGTAGGAATTATGGCATGGTGGTCTGTTACTTTTGCGTTGTCAAATACCTTTTTAGACTTCGGTATCTTCGCAGCCAGCACAGGAGCTGTCTGCGCTGCATATGGTGTCATTTTGCGTAATATATCCGGTATTTTAGGATATATATCCTCGCTAAGGTATGTGGTGTCTACGCGGGGATACGTTGTGACTTTTTTCTCGTATAGCGACTGTATGAGTCTCAGTGTCTCGTCAGCAGTCCATCCCCATCGCTTGTTACATTCAACCTGCAGTGATGTGAGGTCGAATAGGCGCGGAGGGGCTTCTCTGCCTTTCTTTTCAGTGACAGACTTTACCACAAACGGTGCAGCGGCAATACGGTCTATCACTGCCTGCGCATCGCCTTCAGTCTTATACCTTCCGCCGGTGGAATTAAACGTCACGTCGCGGTATTCTGTCTTTATTTCAAAGTAGTCTTCCGGTACGAAATTGGCGATTTCGTGGTGGCGTTGCACGATGATGGCAAGTGTAGGAGTCTGCACACGACCTATTGAGAGTACATTCCCTCTCTGCGCGTATTTCAGGGTGTAAAGCCTGGTGGCATTCATGCCTAAAATCCAGTCACCGATGGCGCGGGCAAGTCCGGCATGGTATAGCGAGTCAAATTCCTGCTGTGGCTTCAGCTCCTTAAATCCGGTGCGGATAGATTCATCGGTAAGCGATGAAATCCATAAGCGTTTCACAGGACATTTAGCTGCAGCTTTTTGCATGACCCATCTCTGTATTAGTTCACCTTCCTGCCCGGCATCACCGCAGTTTATTATCTCATCAGCCTGAGAAAAAAGCGATTCAATGACCTTGAATTGGCGTTCAATACCGCTGTCGGGGATGAGCTTTATTCCAAACTTGTCTGGTATCATTGGGAGAGTGCCAAGTGTCCAACGCTTCCACTGCGGGAGATAGTCGTCAGGCTCCTTGAGAGTGCAAAGATGACCGAAAGTCCACGTCACACGATAGTCGCCGCCTTCATAGTAGCCATCACGCTTCACGTTGGCTCCTAAAATGGCTGCAATATCCTTAGCTACGCTTGGTTTCTCAGTAATGCAAACAATCATTTTTTACCCTTATGACGAGTTTTCCGGTTAGTAAAACATTAAAAAAATGCATTCAGCATTATGCATTTTCCTTAGCCTTCTGCCAGAGTTCTTCCATTTCTGCCAGAGTCATTTCCTTAAGGCTTTTGCCTTGAGCCTTAGCCTGTTGTTCGATATAGTTAAATCGGGAAATAAACTTACGGTTTGTATGTTCAAGTGCATTTTCGGGATTGATGTGATAAAGCCTGGCTGCGTTTATGAGTGCGAAAAACAGGTCGCCCATTTCAGCCTCCATGTCTTTTTTCTCTCCTCGCTTCACCTCAGTGGCAAATTCGTTTATCTCCTCCTTTACCTTGTCCCATACATCTTCGGGCTTTTCCCAGTCAAATCCCACATTAGCGGCTTTCTCCTGTATTCTGTCTGCCTTAATCATAGCGGGGAGAGCAGAAGGTACACCTGCGAGCACCGAGCGATTGCCGTCCTTTTCCTTGAGCTTTATTTGTTCCCAGTTTTGCTCAACTTCGTGCGAGTCCTTTACGTTCACCTCTCCGAAAACGTGAGGGTGGCGGAAAATGAGTTTGGAGTTTAGGGCGTCTGCCACGTCAACGATGTCGAAAGCCTTTTTTTCCTCGCCTATTTTGGCGTAGAAAAGTACGTGGAGAAGCACGTCGCCAAGTTCTTTTTTTATGTTGGCGTCATCTTCGGCGATAAGTGCGTCACAGAGTTCATAAACCTCCTCGATAGTGTTTGGACGCAGGCTTTCATTCGTTTGCTTCGCATCCCATGGGCACTTCACCCGCAGGATATCGAGAGTGTCGATAACCCTGCCGAGTGCCTCTATTTTATCTTGTCTTGAATGATTAGTCATTTTAGTAACTTAATTATTGATATAGCTATCAATTCCTTTATTAAGCCAGTCTGTGAATTTAGGCAGGTTTTCCTCATAGTAAAATGGGATTGAGAGAGCCTTGCCCTCATTGTCCAGAATGATGTAATACGGCTGAGAGTTTGCTGCGAATTTATGGCGTTGCAAGTAGCTCCACTTGTCACCAACTGTATATAGTCGCACTTCCTTTCCGTTTTCTTCCACATCTATCGGCTTAGCGAGTTCTTTCTTATCGTCAACCATAAGGGTGATAAGAATGAAGTTTTCGGAAATAATTTTCTTCACTTCCGGAGTGTCAAACACTGCGCCTTCCATTTTTCTGCAGTTTACGCAGCCATAGCCTGAGAAGTCGATAAGCACCGGCAGTCCATTTTCTTCTGCGTATGCCATACCTTGGTCGTAGTCGTCAAACTGCTTGAAATTGTTGTCTTCATATAGATTGAAATCCTGAGTGTAAAGGGGTGGAACAAAAGCGCTTACGCTCTTTAATGGTGCTCCCCAAAGACCCGGAATGAGATAAATTGCAAAGCTCAATGAAATGAGCGAGAGAAAGAAACGCAAAATTGATACGCTCTCTACAGGCGAGTCGTGGCTGAAACGGATTTTACCGAGGAGATAAAAACCGAGCATTGCGAAAATCACAACCCATAGGCAGATAAAGACTTCACGGTCAAGTATTCCCCATCCGTATGCAAGGTCTGCGACAGAGAGGAATTTCAGTGCAAGCGCGAGTTCAAGGAAACCGAGTACCACTTTCACGGAGTTTAGCCAACCACCTGATTTAGGCATCTCCTTGAGCCAAGAAGGAAAGATTGCGAACAGTGTGAATGGCAATGCAAGGGCAATGGCAAAACCAGCCATTCCCACAGCGGGACCTACAATGTCGCCCGAAGACGCAGCTTCAACGAGGAGTGTCCCTATGATAGGACCGGTGCAAGAGAATGACACAAGTGCCAGGGTAAATGCCATGAAGAATATGCTAAGAATACCTGTAGTGGACTCTGCTCGATTGTCGATGCTTGTAGACCATTTTGAAGGCAGTTTTATGTCGAATGCACCAAAGAATGAGATGGCAAACACAAGAAGCAGCAGGAAGAACGCAAGATTAAATACAGCATTCGTAGCCAAATCATTCAATTTGCTTGCCCCGAAGACTGCGGTGATAGTGAGTCCGAGGAGAAGGTAAATCACAATG
>JBJECS010000062.1:0-4157 GCA_051871335.1 Muribaculaceae bacterium
GATGTCTTTTACGGGTCTAATTGCAACAAATCCTCCATCAATGATTTCCGGGTACATGCTGTCACCGCTGACGCGCACGATGATGGCGTCTTTAGAAATTCTTGGGAGCGAGATGTATCCGTTGATACGGTCTTCAGTAAACATCATGGAAAGTTCTTCGCATCCGGCAGTGACATCGATGTCGTAAACGGGAACCCCTTGTCGTGCGATGTCAACAATATCATGGTCGATGACTTCAACAGTCTGTCCTGCGTCTTTAGCGTAAGGGATGTCTTTCCCGGTTTTGAGCCATTGTTTTGAGACGCCCATTTCGACGACAATCCGGTTAAGGAAAAGGTCTGTAATCGGGAGTCGTCCTGTAAGGTGTTTGCAGAGGTTTGAGGGGTCAATCCCGAGCCTGCGAGCAAATTCAGCCTGTGAAACTTTTTTTTGCTTGATGAGGTACTTAATTCGTTCAATGATGAGTTCGTTTGCATCGTCCATAGTATGAAAAATTTAGAGTTTACGTTGCAAAGATACAACAAAAATGGCAATATTACTATTTTGTAGAAGAAAAATGAAAAAAAAGAGCCAAAAACGAAAAAAATTGCTTATCTTTACGTTTCCAAACTAAAACCGAAACAAACAAAACAACAACAAACCTAACCATGATAAGAAAATTAATAACAAAAATCATCACATTGGCAGCAATAGCAGCCATAGCATTTCCTGTTAGTTCTCAGGAGAATAAGGGTAAAAAGTTTATAGTACGCGGCATAGCGTTTTACAATCTTGAAAACCTGTTTGACACAATAAATTCAAATGGCAGTTATGACCTTGAGTTCAGTCCGAATGGTGCACGCCAGTGGAATACTCAGAAATATACGCTGAAAATATCAAATATGGCTCGTGTAATCACGAATATGGTGACATCTACAACACCCAACGGTCCGGCAGCGATAGGCGTTTCAGAAATAGAGAACCGCAGTGTGCTTGTAGACCTGTGCAAGGAGGTAGACCAGCAGCTGATAAAGGCGGGCAAGAAGCCATGGAACCTACAGATAGTACACCATGACTCACCAGACCGCCGTGGAGTAGACGTGTCATTGCTGTATAATCCTCGCCAGTTCCGTGTGATAGACGTGACCAATGCGCGAGTGGATATAGGCTATCCAACCCGTGACCAGATGTGTGTGACTGGCGTAATGAGCGGCGACACAGTAAGCATAATCGTAAATCACTGGCCATCACGCCTTGGCGGTGAGGAGAAGTCATCACCAAACCGCGAGAAAGCGGCAGCGCGCTGCAAGGAAACGGCGGATTCAATTTGGGCTCTTCGTCCGGGTCAGCCAGTAATCATCATGGGTGACCTTAACGATGACCCACAGAATAAGTCTTGCGCAAAGGTTCTTGGCGCGAAAAAGGACGCAAAAGGGGTGGAAATCGATGGGTTTTACAATCCATGGTGGAAACTGCTTGACAAGGGTATAGGTACGCTTGCATACAAGGGACAATGGAACCTTTTTGACCAGATAATCGTATCAGGCGGTCTGCTTGAGGATAATGTGACCGACTCGAATAAGTTTACATACTGGAAATGCCAGGTAAACAGCTTTGACTTCCTGAAAGATACAAAGGGAAATCGCCAGAACTATCCACTGCGCACGTTCTCAGGCGGAGTGTTCCTGGGTGGATATTCAGACCACTTCCCGACGGAAATATTCTTGCGCAAGGAGGTAAAGTAAGGAATTGAAGAAAAGAAATATGGTGCCATGCTGATAAAGACTTACGCAGCCGCGGTGTGCGGCATTGACGCAATCCCGGTGACGGTAGAGGTATCGTCAGGCAAGGGGATAGGGTATGTCATAGTAGGTCTGCCTGATGCGGCGGTTAAGGAGAGCTATGAGCGTGTAAGGTCTGCTCTCCACGAGTCAGGGATAGAGATGCCGAGGCACCATATAGTGATAAACATGTCGCCGGCAGACGTCAGGAAGGAGGGGTCTGCCTACGACTTGCCAATAGCCATCGGTATTGCAGCGGCAACGGGCATAATAACCTCTGCGCAGCTGGAGGGATATATGCTGATAGGAGAGCTGTCGCTGGATGGTCATGTTCTGCCGATAAAGGGTGCGTTGCCAATGTCAATCATGGCGCGAGCGAAGGGCTTTAAGGGTATCATTGTTCCTCAGGCTAACGTAAGCGAGGCGGCAGTGGTAAACAATATAAACGTTTATGGCGTGGATACTCTGCGCGAGGTGATAGATTTCCTTATCGGCGAGAGAGCGATAGAGCCTACGGTGATAAATACGCGGGAGGAATTTCAGCGAGCACATGAGTTTTTTGATTGTGATTTCAGTGATGTAAAGGGTCAGGAAAACGTGAAGCGAGCGTTTGAGGTTGCTTGCGCAGGGGGACATAATATACTGCTTGTTGGACCACCGGGTTCGGGCAAGTCAATGATGGCGAAGCGTCTGCCGACAATATTGCCGCCGCTTACGCTTCAGGAAGCGCTTGAGACGACAAAAATCCATTCTGTGGCGGGAAAACTGAGTCGTGGCTCGATGCTGATGACTCACCGTCCGTTCCGCTCGCCTCACCACACAATTTCTCCTGTTGCTCTTGTAGGCGGTGGAGCAAATCCGATGCCTGGTGAGATATCCCTTGCGCATAATGGGGTGCTGTTTCTTGATGAGTTTCCTGAGTTTAGCCGCACAGTGCTGGAGGTGATGCGCCAGCCGCTGGAAGACAGGCATATAAACATATCGCGCGCAAAGTATTCGATAGACTATCCGGCAGGATTTATGCTCGTAGCGAGTATGAATCCGTGTCCTTGCGGCTATTATAATCATCCAACAAAGGCGTGTACATGCGCTCCGGGAGCGGTGCAGAAATATCTAAACCGCATATCTGGACCGCTGCTTGACCGTATAGACATTCAGGTGGAGATATTGCCAGTGCCGTTTGATGAGATAGCGTCGCAGAAGAAGGGTGAGTCATCGGAGGATATACGTCGTCGTGTGATAGCGGCGCGTCAGATACAGCTTGAGCGGTTTAAGGAAGAGAAAAATGTGTATTGCAACGCAATGATGTCTTCTCGCCTAATCACGCAATATGCGAGACCGGACGATGAGGGTCTGCAACGCCTTAAGCAGGCGATGACACGCTATGACCTGTCAGCGCGCGCTTATGACCGCATACTGAAGGTTGCTCGCACGATAGCGGACCTTGATGGTAGTGAAGGGGTAAGTGTGCGCCATATTACGGAGGCCATAGGCTACCGCAATCTAGACCGCGGCGACTGGGCGAATAAGGGACGGTGATTCTTGAAATTTGTAGCTAAAATTCTGCATATTATGAAAAAGATAGCGATTTTGACGGGCGCGGGAATAAGCGCAGAGAGCGGAATATCAACATTTCGCGATAGTGACGGACTGTGGGAGAAATATCCAGTGATGCAGGTGGCAAGTGCGACGGGTTTTCGTGCCAATCCGTCTCTTGTGCATGAGTTTTATAATGCACGGAGGCATGATTTGCTGACAAAGGAGCCGAATGCGGGTCATCTGGGGCTTGTGGAGCTTGAAAAGGAGTATGATGTGACAGTAATCACTCAAAATGTTGATAATCTGCATGAAAAGGCTGGAAGCAAGAAGATAATTCACCTTCATGGCGAGCTGATGAAGGTCCGTGCGATGGATGATGAGAACCTGACGTTTACTTTGACGAAGGAAAATCTTGATACGACTCCAGAAACAATAATAGAGGGTCATCATGTGCGTCCTCATATTGTGTTTTTTGAGGAGTCTGTGCCAATGATAGAGCCGGCAATAGACGTTGTGAGTGAGGCAGATATAATGGTGGTGATAGGGACGTCGCTGAATGTGTATCCTGCTGCGGGTCTTCTGAATTATGCTCGTAAGGCTTCTGAAATCTATTATATCGACCCTCATCCGGCTTATGTGGGCGGTAATGTGACGGTGATACCTAAGGTGGCATCGGAAGGGGTTAAGGAGCTGAAGAAGAAACTTTTGAATAGAGAATAGAGAATAGAGAATAGAGGGGTGGTGAGTAGGGGCGGACGTGATGCATCACGTCCCTACGATAAGTTGATGGAAATCAGGGAGATAAGGATAGAGAATAGTGAATAGAGAGTGGTGGGAGTGTAAATGAGTGTAAAATTG
>JBJECS010000063.1:0-21508 GCA_051871335.1 Muribaculaceae bacterium
TGACGAATATGTCGTCGTCGCCATAGTTTAGGTTTAGGTGACGAGAAAAACCTTTAGAATCAAAGAAAAGACTTTTGCGGTATCCCATGTTGTAAGTGGAGCAGCGATAAAGTCTGCCGAATAGTGCGGAGGAAAAAGTGGTGACACGGTCGGCGAGCATGTCGAAGCATTTGAATTGCCCAAGAATTTTTTTGCATTTGTCGTTTGGAACACTGTTCCCGATGACAACGTCTTTCCCCTTTGCGAACTCAGTGCCGAAAAAAGATAGCCATTTGTCTGATTCGATTATGGCGTCGGCGTTTGTGAACACCACATAGTCGTATTGTGCGGCTTTTACTCCGAGCGTAATGGCGAGTTTTTTTGGACTGATGTTGTCGGCGCACTGTGGGATGAAAGTCTGGTATAGGTTTTTGTGGGTAAGGGATAGATAATTGAAGATGTCTTTTGTGTCTTCAGAGCCACCGTCGTTAATAAGAATTACTTCAAAATCCGCGGCGTAATTCTGTATCAGTATTTGTGGGAGGAGTTTGGCGAGTCGCTCGGCGTTGTCCCGGCAATATACAATGACAGAGACCGGCGGAACGAGCGAGTCGGTTTCGTTGTCAGATTTAATATTTTTAACTTTTGAAATGAAACTGCGATGAAAAGAGGCTATATATATAACTATCAATAAGTTAACAGCCAATAAAATCAATACTATTAGAGGAAAATCAAATACGAAAGTCATTATACATATAATTTTAGTACAAAGTTAAGCATAAAATGGCTACCTTTGCACTCTGAAAAGCATTTTTTTGATAAAAAAGGTGATTTTGGAAAAAATATCGGATTAAAATACAATAAAACCGATGTGTTAATCGTTTATAAAAAGAATAAATAAAATATATCGATATTGATATGGTAAAAAGACTAATTCTCTGTGCATCTGTTGCATTAATAATGGCTTCCTGCTCCAGTAGCAAGGAGTCTTTGACTTATTTTGAAGATATAAAGGAAACTAAAGATGGCGTATTTGATGCACCGAGTTATGAAATAGTGATAAGTCCTGATGATGAATTGCTAATAACGGTAAATTCCTCAGAGCCTGATGCAGTAATTTATTACAATGTACCACTGGTAAATCCGAGCCAGCGTGATATGCTTCAAGGGTCATTTAATCCGCAGTTGCAGACATATATAGTAGATAGTAATGGTGAAATTACATATCCGTTGCTGGGCAAGATAAAGGTATCAGGAATGACAGTTGAAGGGTTAAGAAATTATCTTACAGGTGTAATACAGAAAGATGTGTCTGATGCGCTTGTTCGTGTAGAACTTGTCAACTTTTATGTTAAAGTACTTGGTGAGGTAAAGCAGCCGGGAAGGTATAAGGTTAGCAATCAAAAATTTTCGGTGCTTGATGCTCTTGCTACAGCCGGTGATATGACGGAGTATGGTGTCAGAGAAAATGTGACAGTAATACGTGAGGAAAATGGCAAGCTGGTATATCACCACTTAAATCTCAATAGTTCAGAGATATTTACATCTCCGTATTTCTATTTGCGTCAGAATGATGTGGTGTATGTAGAGCCAAATATTGCTCAACAAGATGCATCAAAGTATAATAAGAATAATGCGTATAAAGTATCAGTGATTTCAACAATCGTAAGTGCGTGCTCGGTAGTAGTTTCACTTGTGATTGCATTAACAGTAAAGTAAAATAGTTACACTCCTATATATTATGGAAAAAAAGACACAGCAAGCAGAATTTATTGATATTCGTGGCACACTCCTGTTATGGTGGTCGAAATGGTATTGGTTTGCTATTTCGGCTTTTGTATGTTTAGCATTAGCGTTTGTTTATACAAAGGTGAAGAAGCCTGTATATCTTGTTAAATCGAATATTTTGATATCTCAAGATGACTCCAATATCATGAGTGGTATGGGTGGATTCGGTCAACTATTCGGAACTACCGGTTATGTTGATGATGAGGTGTTTGTAGTATCATCACATACAGTTCTTCGCGACGTAGTAAAGGACCTTAAACTGCATCGTACAGTAGTAGTGAAAGACGGTTTGCTTAAGAAAAATGAGATGTTTAAGAAGTATCCGGTTGAGATTGTTACAGACACAGAGATAGCAGACACGTTGGGGACGGGTCTTAAGTTTGACCTTTATGTTGATGAAAATGGCATTGCTGAAGTAGAGGTGAAAGACTCTCAGAAGGATGTGGTTGCAGACCTTGAAAACCAGCAGTTCCCGATTTCAGTAGAGACAAAATACGGTGTTTTTACCATAAAAAAGACAGCGGACTACAAAGAAGGTGAAGAATTGAAGGCAAAGCTGACGTATTGTGGTTATGACGATGCGGCAGAGAGTCTAAAGGAAGACCTTGATATCTATATTGCGAGCAAAAAGTCTAATGTCATCCAGATGGATATGGAGACGACAGACGTGGACAAGGCAAAGCTGATATTAAACACGATAGTAAAGTATTATAATATTCGTGGAGTAGAGCAACGCAGTGAGCAATCACGCCAAACGCTGGAATTTCTTGATTCTCGCCTTGAGCTTATTGCGCAGGATTTGACAGATTCAGAGGCAGATGTTGAGGGATATAAGAAAAACCAGGGTATCGTGGATGTATCTGCTGAAGCAGCATATCAGACGACGAAACGCGGACGTTTTGAACAAGAACTTGTAAAATCTGAAATCAACCTTAATGTCATGTATATGACAAAGGAGTTTCTTGCAGATGAGAAGAATAAGTATGAGCTTATTCCAACGACAGTGTCTGATGAAGGAACAAATTCTGCTATTACAAGCTATAATGAGTTAATCCTATCTCGAATCGGTCTTAAGAATACTGCAAAGGAGGGGAACCTCGCCCTTACAAAGCTGACTGAGCGCATTGACGCAATGAGGACTAATATCATCACAACTCTGGCTCGAGTGATTGCTCAACAGGAGAAGATGATAAGCGATATGAAGCGTCAATTAGGTGTCACAGATTCTAAACTTGGCAGTATTCCTACTCAGGAGCGACAGTATCGCGACATAAAACGTAAACAGACTATTAAGGAGCAGTTATATCTCTTCCTTATGCAGCGTCGTGAAGATACAGCATTGATGATTGCAAATACAACGCCGAAGGGTGTGATTGTGGATAAGGCGTTCTCTGTGAGTGAGCCTATAAGCATGAAGAAAAAGATGGTGTTGTTGCTTGCACTGATTTTCTCTATGATAATTCCTCCTGTAATTCTTGTTATAAAGAAGTTGCTGCGAGATAAGTTCGATACTAAAGATGAACTCAAGGCTCTGACAGAAATACCTATTATCGGTGAAATATCCAAGGATAATTCAGGTGAAACGATAGTTGTTAAGGCCGGAAGTGTGACAACGGTATGCGAATTGTTCCGTGCAGTGCGTACCAATTTACAGCAGTTCTTTATGGCAAAGGCAGAAGAGAAGGTTGTGTTAATGACGTCAACTGTATCGGGCGAAGGTAAAAGCTTTGTTTCTGCAAACCTTGCGCAAACTCTTGCATTGACAAATTCTAACATGAAGGTTCTGCTTGTGGGTATGGATATACGTAAACCAAGGCTTGCAGAGTATCTTTCATTGCCATCGTCATTAGGTCTTACTGAGTATCTGGCTAAAGAGGATATGAATGTGGACGATATTATCCTGAAGACCCCATCCGGACTGTCTTTTGACGTAATAACATCCGGTCCGATACCTCCAAATCCGGCAGAGCTTCTTTTGAGCAACCGGGTAGATGAATTGTTTGCGGAATTGCGTAATCGCTATGACTATATTGTAGTAGATACAGCTCCTGTAGGACTAGTATCGGATACTCTTACTTTGTCACGGATAGGTGATGCTGCGATATATGTATGCCGTGCTAATTACACTACTAAGGCTGATATTCAGTATGCTAATAGCATTTATGAGGAAGGTCGCCTGAAGAAGATGTCTATTCTCCTTAATGACACTATCGTTCGCAAGGGGTATGGGTATGGTTATGGTGAGCAGAAGGATAAGAAGAAAAAGTAAATAATCATTTTATGAGTCATGATAGAAAAGGATAAATTCTTTTTTAGGATATTCTGTGTGCTCTTTTGGATAAGTTGCACATGGGGTTTTGTATCAGAAGAATTACTTCCTTTTCTATTGCCAATAGGTCCGAAGGTACATCTATTTTGTGACTTATGTTATGTGATAATAGGTTTTTGCTTATATAAAGACAGAAAAGATTTCTATTATGGTTTTTTGAGTTTTTTAATTATTGCGTTTATATCTACGATAATTGTTAACAAAGAATCATTTATCACTCTCTTTAATGGATTAAGGGAGTTTATAGGAATATTGTTCGGTTTCCCAATTATTAAATATTTTCTTACGTGCTATAAGGGAGAGTATTACGTAAAGATGTTTGACAGGCAACTGTATGCTTTCTTGCTTATACAGGCTGTATGTGTGCCGATTCAATTTATGCGTTACGGAGCCGGAGACTATGTGGGTGGTTCATTCGGTAATTGGAATTCAGGACCGTTGTCAACTACTATTTATATGGTAGTATTTTATTTTGTTAACAAAAATTGGGATGATAATAAGTCCTATTTGTCGAATATTAAGGCGAATTTAAAATATATTATACTGATATTTCCGTCATTTCTGAATGAGACCAAAATCAGTTTCTTCTTTTTATTGATTATGTTTGTCTTATATAACAAAATTGAGGCAAAGTCATTATTGAAGATTATACTCTCTATACCTCTAATTTTAATATTGTTGTTAATCGCTTTTATTGGGTATCTTAAGGCGACAGACCAAGAATTTGATGAATTAACATCTTCTGAATTTTACGAAAATTACTTGGTGGGTGAAGACCCGGAATTTGCTTTGGAATTGGCAGAGAATTATTTTGACGAAGAGTATGACGATATTGACCAGTGGTCTGCCGATGTCCCGCGTTTTACCAAAATATTATCTATGCCATCAGCACTTTCTGATTCAAAAGGAGGAATGCTTTTAGGTGCAGGTGCTGGACAGTTTAAGGGGGGTACTCAAATAGAGTTGACAAAGTTTGCAAGTGGTCATAAGTGGTTCCTTAATGGAACAAGACCAAATGTGGTGTTTATAATAACTCAAATTGGAGTTATAGGGTATATATGGTTTATACTGTATATGTTGAGGTGTTTATGCTTTAAAAATAGACGATATGCAAGGGCATTAAATATGAAGATATATCTATTAATGGTGTTTATACTACATCAGCCGTATATAGATGCAATTCGAATAGTACAATTTGCAATGATTTATCTTCTCTTGTCGTTATTGGTAAGCGTAAAGGATTGCAAAATGGCATTAGCCGCAAGCGATAAAGATGTCTGATGAATTGAGTAATAATAAGCGGATAGCAAAAAATACGCTA
The DNA here is from genome assembly GCA_051871335.1 of Muribaculaceae bacterium. Taxonomy (GTDB): domain Bacteria; phylum Bacteroidota; class Bacteroidia; order Bacteroidales; family Muribaculaceae; genus CAJUPY01. The sequence goes on from JBJECS010000063.1 coordinate 5,418, forward strand.
ATATTATATTTTCGTATGTTTTTGCTGATGGGTGTGTCGCTATATACGGTGCGCTTATTGCTTATTGAGCTTGGAGTAGAGGATTATGGAATATATAATGTAGTAGGTGGAATTATAATACTCTTTTCTTTTCTAAACAATGCAGTAACTCAAAGTACTCAACGATACTTGGCTTTTTATCTTGGCAAAAAGGACCAGTTTGTGTTAAATGAGGTTTTCTCAATGAGTATCAATATATTTATGCTCATGATGTTTTGCGTTGTGATTTTGGCGGAAACAGCTGGATTGTGGTTTTTAAATTACAAGTTGTTATTTCCTGCTGAAAAGATGGTGGAGGTGAATATAACGTATCAGATTACTATTATTTCTTTTGTAGCTCAATTTATGCAAATACCATTCCGAGCAGATATTATTGCTCATGAGAAGATGGAGTTTTATGCGTATCTCAGTATATTGGAAGTGTTTCTTAAATTAGGGTCGGTAATCGTGTTGTTCTTTTTTGATGGCAATAAACTAATAGTATACGCATCAGCACTATTTGTAAGTACGTTTACAATTCTTAATTGTTATAATTTTTATTGTAGGAAGTACTTTGAAGAGAGCCGATATAGGAAAATATGGAATAAAAAATGGCTAAAAGAATTGACCGGTTTTTATGGGTGGAATATTCTTGAAGGCGTTGGTCAGGTTTCTGCTACCCAGGGTTTTAATATGCTGTTTAATATTTTTTGCAGCTTGACAGTAAATGCGGCTCTTGCAGTTTGTAATCAAGTATATGTAGCTATAAATTCATTTTTGATGAATTTCCTTGTTGCATTTAACCCACAGATAGTTAAGAATTATGCTGCAGGAAATCGGAAATATTTTTTAGACTTGGTGTTCAGATGCTCTAAGCTTGCATTCGGTCTGATGTTTGTAATATGCATACCGGTAATATTTTATTGCAAGCAGTACTTGAATTTATGGCTTGATAATGTGCCTGACTATACTGTTGAGTTTGTGCAGATAATAATGGTCTTTGTATTGATAGATGCACTTTCGGGACCATTTTGGACATCAGCTCAAGCTATCGGAAGGCTGAAAGTATACAGCATATTGATGTCTATATTGCTTCTTCTTAATATTCCAGTAGCTTACTTTCTGTTGTATAAAGGATTCTCACCTGTGTGGGTTGTTGGCTTTAGAGTTGTACAAAATATATTGTCTCATACAGCAAGAATTATTTATCTTAATAAGACGATATACTTTCCGGCTTTGGATTATTGTAAGAGTGTAATGTTACCGGCATTAATTTTGACAATAGTCTCTTTACCTTTGGTGTATTTAATGCACAGTATGGCAAACACATTAGTGTTGACGTTTGTTCTTACGGTTGTAACACTATTGTTTTTATGCATTTGCTGCTATTTCATGCTTCTTGATAAGAAGGAACGTGCATATGTTAATGATAAGGTATTGTCTTTTATAAGTAAAATATTAAAGAAATAGGTTAGATGTCTGAATTGTTGTCTGTCATAATTCCTGTTTATAAAGTGGAGCAATATCTTGACCAATGTGTGGAGTCGGTTGTAAATCAGACTTACCGTAATTTGGACATAATCCTTGTAGATGATGGAAGTCCGGATAAATGTGGGGCAATGTGTGATGCATGGGCAGGAAAGGATAGCAGGATAAGGGTAATTCATAAGCAGAATGAGGGACTTGGTTTTGCACGCAATTCTGGTATAGATGTAGCGAAGGGCGAATATTTTGCATTTCTTGATAGCGACGACTATTTGGAAAATACGATGTATGAGCGTCTGATGGATAAAGCGCATAAGACCGGTGCAGATATTGCGGTATGTGGATATTATGTGCAGATGCCTGATGGTAGCTTTGAGGCACAGTCTGATTTTGAAGAAGAAAGGATTATTTGCAAAGGAGACATTTTAGGATTGGCTCAGGATTTTATATATCATCGTGGAAATATTTCAAAAAAGATGGAGATAGTCTGCCGTTCGGTTTTTAAAAGAGAGACTATAAATTGCCGATTCTTGTCTGAACGGGAGATTGTGAGCGAGGACTATTATTATCAGGTCGCTGCCGCACTTTGCGCTGAAAAGGTTGCTTTTATACCTGATTGTCTATATCATTACCGTTATAATGGGAGTGGACTTTCAAAAAAGTTCTCTTTTGATAAATTCAAGAAATTCCCGGTACAGGTAAAGGCTATAAATGCTCTTTTTGAACCATATAGTATGCCGCATGCCGGAGATTACTGTATGATTATGATTACGTTTAATACTATACAGAGACTTTATGCATCTGATTTACAGTCAGACGAGATAAAGTATTTTCTATCTGAAATGGTAAATAATGATGTTTGGGATAGTATTGAAATACCTAATACAAAGCTGTCAATTCAGGAGAAAGTAATATATTTTGCAATGAGGTGTAGTTTCCCTAAATTGCTGTATTATATAATGAGGATTAATTATTTTATCAAGGGTAGGAAAGATATTTAGAATTGCTCACCATAAGTTAGGTTCTTACATTGAAAAAGAACTATTTGTACGTTCTGTACATGATAATTTTTGCGTGGTTGCCTGCTATAATTGCATAACTTGAGATGATTACGAAAAACAAATTTCATATGGATTTTGTTGGTAAACACATAACTTTCATTGACATTACTACAAATGTTCGGTGATAAGGGAAATAAATTGGGCAATATATTTATAAAATTTGTTTCTTTAGTTTATATAAAAAATAGTAAGAAACAAATAAAAGATAAAGCGATTTTTTCTTTTTAGCTGTTATTAAACTTAAGATTGTATTCTCTTGAAAGTTTATGCTTTTGCTATCAATAAAGATGGAGTTCCACATTCCATCATCGCAGATATCGGATATTGCTGCCTTGATTTCTTTATTTGGCGAATTATTTAGGAATTTACTACGAAGATAGGTTATTGTAATGTATAGCATTAAGTAGTCTGCGACATTATTAACCCCCTTTTCTATAAAAAGTGCATTTATGTACTCTCTAAGTCTTTTATATCTAAAATAAATATCAAATTTTAAGTTATGCGACAAACTATTGCCATTATATCTGTAATAGTATAGGCAATCGGGGATGAATGTGATTTGTTTTGAATTGAGTACAGCTGAAATTTGAAAGTGTAAGTCTTCGCTGCCAACGACTCTTTCAGAGTAGAAATTCACTTTGATTACATTTTTTCTATAAATTGAATGCCAAACGGACATTGCTAGCTTTTCTTTGGCAATTATGGGATTTTTTCTTACGAAAGCCAAAGAAAGGTCGAGAATCTGGTTTTCATTAAATGTAATTTCTGTGGAGAAGTCTGATATATCTTCAAAACTGTCATAGTTTACTCCCTTGTGAAATCCACAGTAAACGATATCTGATTTGGTTTCAATTGCTTTGTTTATTAGTGTTTCATACATATTGAGGTCGATATAGTCATCGCTGTCAATAAAGGCTATATAATCTCCTGTGGCAATTTCCAAGCCACTATTACGCGCAAAGCCAAGTCCTCCATTCTCTTTATGGATTACTTTAATTCTGCTGTCTTTTTTACTCCATTCATCTATGATATTGCCTGAGTTATCCGGACTTCCATCATCGACAAGTATGATTTCCAGATTTTGATAAGTTTGGTTTGTTACAGTATTCAAGCAATGGTCTATATATTTTTCGACGTTATAAGCCGGTATAATAACAGACAGTAATGGCTGATTTTCCATGGGATTATATATTAAAATTATCGTAAAGGGTTTCTAACTGTTTACAAACTTCGTCGGGATAAAAAGATTTTACTATATGAAGTCCATTTTTCCCGTGTGTTAAGAGGTCTGAAGGAGTTTCTATGTAGTGTCTGATTGCAGAGAATAAAGCACCTTTGTCTCCAGGCTCTACAATGAAGCCATTGAAGCCATTATGTATGATTGAAGGAATGCCGCCGACATTTGTAGAAATTGTGGCTTTTCCATAAGCCATTGCTTCAAGTAAGGTAATGGGAAGTCCTTCAATGTATGAAGGAAGAATCACGATGTCACAGTCATGGATGAGTCTATTTTTGGTTTCTCCGGTAACCCATCCGGCAAAGTCAATCATATCTATTATTCCAAAATTTGATATAATAGCTTCAAGTTGCTCTCTGTCTCCAATCCCTCCAATAGTAAGATGAATTTTGCCTTTCAATATATTTTTGTTTTGACCAAAAACTTCAATTAAGTCAAAAATACCCTTATCCTTTTTTATTAGCCCCAGGAACAGCAATTCAATTATGTTTCTATTTTTATTTGGAAAAGAAATGGCTGGTGATACAATGTTGTTAATGATAGTGATATTGGTGTATCCGAATGTGCCTCTGAAGTATTCTTTCCATGCATCAGACAACACTACTATGTGGTCACACTTGTCGATTGTACGCTTGATTTTTGACAGTCCTACTTTTCTAAAATATTCAATACATTTTCCGCTATGGTTGTGGAAAATAATTTTATATCCGAGGATTTTTCCCCATGTGATAATCCAGGATTTGCGGATAAAAGATTTTCCGGTAGCAACATGTATATGAAGAATGTTACGGCATGTGAATAGCCGGATGAATGGTAGCGAGATAAACACCCATAACAAGCTGAATAATCCTGGTATAGTGCCGTGTCTGCTGTTTGACTTTAGATAGTGAAATGCAGGCAGGTGTTGTTTATAAGATTTTAGAACAGACGCAATGCCACCTTTGGCATCTATATCCGGACCTATAAATAATACTTTGTCAAAAATGTTCATATAATTATGCTTTTTGCAAAGTTACGATTTTTAGTTTTAAATGCCAAATTTTATAGCATGACAAAAGTCACAAAAGTCATTTCGTTGTATATTGGCTTTTATGAAAATTCTTTGTGAAGAGCTGCAAATCGGCTGGCAGACTGTTCTCCGAATTTCTCAATGGAGGCAATAACTTGTTCAAGTGTCTTTTGTTTCATGTCTCCTGATTTAGAGAAGAATTTATCGGCGTAGCAAACGAGTCGCTCTAATTGTGTTTCAGGTAACAGGTCTTTTGGAGGCAGTGGAAGCCCGAATTTTATGATTTCGTCAGCGGTGATGCCTGCGCCCGTATGTCTTTCTGCAACGCGGGCAATTTCTTCAGGATAATCTTCTTTTCTAAGTAGTTCTGCTCCAAGAATACCATGTCGGAGATAGTGTTCAGTGCCATGGCAGTCAATACTTTCAGCATCAGTAAGGAATATCCCTATGTCGTGTAACATGGCTGCAGTTTCTACATGCTTTTCATCAATATCAAGCTTAAGCTTGTGGCAAATGTCTAATGCCATGCATGCTACTTGCTTGCAATGGCGGATATAAATATCCCGTCGGTGAGTACCGGCGGGATAGTATTTGTCTATTATGATTTGATAGTCTTTCATTCTAAGATTGTGTTCCATCCGTGAATGTCTTCTGCTTCACCGAGTTGGATAGCTCGTAGCTGATTGTAAAGCTTGGTTGTGATAGGACCTGGCTGTCCGTCTTTTGCAACAACGTATTTCACTCCTGTATCAAGGTCGTCTATTTCAGCTACTGGAGAGGCTACAGCTGCAGTTCCGCATGCTGCTGCTTCGTCGATTTCCGCAAGTTCTTCCAGTGGGATGTGTCTTGCTTCAACTTCTATGCCAAGGTCTTTGGCGATTTGCTGGAGTGACTTGTTAGTGATAGAAGGAAGAATTGACTCGGATGCCGGCGTAATATATTTGCCGTCTTTGATTGCGAAGAAGTTTGCAGGTCCGCATTCGTCGAGGTATTTTTTTCCCTTCGGGTCAAGGTAAAGCACAGCAGAGTATCCGAGTGCATGTGCGCGTTCGCCGGCTTCAAGGCTTGCAGCGTAATTGCCGCCCACTTTCCATCTACCTGTTCCCTTAGGCGCAACACGGTCAAATTCACGCATAATGCAGATATTTGTAGGCTTAAATCCTTCCTTGAAATATGGACCTACAGGTGTAACCATAATCATAAAGAGGTATTCGTCTGATGGTTTGACACCTATATGTGAAGACATACCTAATTCGAGAGGACGGATATAAAGCGAAGCTCCTGTACCATATGGCGGAATAAATCTCTCGTTGAGCTTAACAACTTTCTTTACCATTTCGGTGAAAAGCTCAGTTGGCACCGGTGCCATCTTAATACCTTTTGCCGATTCTTGAATGCGTTGAGCGTTTTCTTCAAGGCGGAAGATGCGGATTTTACCGTCTTTGCCTCGGAAAGCTTTCAGCCCTTCAAAAATTTCTTGTCCGTAATGCAGGGCAGTCGCTGCCATGTGTATGTTTATAACTTCTGAAGAAGAAACTTCAATTTCGCCCCATTTGCCGTCTTTATAGTAGCAGCGGACGTTGTAATCAGTCTTGATATATCCGAAGCCTATGTTGCTCCAATCTAATTCCTTATTGTCCATTGGTGAATATGTTTAATTTATTGCAAAGTTACAAATAATAAATGTAATTTGCACAAGAATTATCATGAAAAAGTGTTATAAAATGCGATTTCTGCACAATTTATTTGTTATTGTGCAGAAAAAGGATGTTGTAATTTCAGAGTTATTCAAAATACTCTGCAATTTTAGCGATAATTCGCTGGCATGCGTGCCCATCTCCATATGGATTGGCGATGAGCTGATTCTGCTCGTAGTATTCAGCATCATCTATAAATCGAGAAGCGGTATCAACTATGAGCTGTCTGTTAGTTCCTACAAGTCGAATTGTGCCAGCTTCAAGCGCTTCCGGGCGTTCAGTTACTTCTCTCATTACGAGTACGGGCTTGCCGAGTGAAGGAGCTTCTTCTTGTATTCCACCGCTGTCTGTGAGAATAAGGTATGCTTTCTTCATCATATATACGAAGTATAAGTAGTCAAGTGGCTCAATGAAGAATACATTATTATGCTCAATACTGCCAAATGTTTCAGCAATGGGTTTGCGAACATTCGGGTTCAGGTGCATTGGGTATAAGAAGTCAGTGTTAGGGTATTTCTGCGCAAGGTCTTTGATAGCGCCACAGATGTTTTGAAATCCCTTGCCAAAGTTTTCGCGTCTATGTCCGGTGATGAGTACGAGCTTTCGATTATAATCAAGCCTAGAAATGTCATAACCGGCTTCAGTGACAAAAGCGCGAAGCTGTTCTTCAAGTGCAGAGTCTTTCTCAATTTTACTCACTACAGTCTTAAGAGCATCGATAACAGTGTTGCCAGTCACCGCTATCTGTTCTTCTTTTACGCCTTCTGCGGTCAAGTTATCGTGTGAACGTGATGTTGGGGAGAAATGAAGTGTTGCAATACGTCCTGTAATCTGCCTGTTCATTTCTTCAGGCCATGGAGAGTAAATGTCGTAAGTTCTAAGTCCGGCCTCCACATGTCCTACCGGTATCTGTGCGTAGAAAGCACTGAGTGCAGCTGCTGTAGATGTAGAAGTGTCGCCATGAACGAGAACGAGGTCTGGTTTAGCCTCTTTCAATATGTCACGCATGCCTGTGAGGATGCGAGAAGTGACATCATAGAGATCTTGCCCCTGCTTCATTATATTAAGGTCGTATTGGGGCTTAATGTCAAAAAGTTGAAGTACTTGGTCCAGCATTTGCCTGTGCTGTCCGGTAACTGCAACTATAGTCTCAAAACGATTGTCATTTTGGAGCGCCTTAACGAGTGGCGCCATTTTGATGGCTTCAGGACGCGTCCCGAAGATTAGCATAATGCGTTTAGTGTCCAAGGCAATTATAAATTGTTTAGTAAATAGCGATATGAAAAAATGGCATAGTTAAATTGGCGACGCCAACGCGATGGGTTCTTGATAAAACGATACATGAACTCAATTCCCATTTTTTGCCATATTTTAGGCGCGCGTTTTACGTTTCCTGTATAAACGTCGTAACTTCCACCGAGACCAACATACACTGCGCCGGGGCATACTGCTTTCATGTCTTCCATGATGAACTCTTGTTTAGGCGTACCCATGGCAACGAAAACCGCATCGGGTTGTTTTGCACTAATATCTGCAATAAGCGCTGCTTTGTCTTCATCGGTTTTTATGAATCCATCACGGTGCCCCACTATTTTGATGTCAGGAAACTCGGTTATCAGTTTGTTTATAGTTTGTTCGTGGGTTGTTGGACTTGCTCCGACAATGTAAAATTTCCAGTCGGAGTGATGACGATTTATAATTTGAAGCCACAGTTCACAGCCTGGAAGTCTTACGGTATCTTTAAGCCCTTTTCTTCGGAGTACTTTTACAGCTCCGAAACCATCGCAGTAGCCTGTATTGCGGTTTATGAGCGCTTTTAACTTTTCTGATGCGGAAACAATTTTTTCAGCATTGATTGCTACATATATGGAAGGGGTTTTCTCTAAGTGGCTGAGTATGTCGTCCCAAGAAGAGAAAGTGTAAGTTATAATTCCGTTAATTTTGCGGTGTTCTCTTTCCATAATCAACATTAACGGCGGAAAATGCCGCAGAAATCCAGAATTACTTTGTTATTGTTCCAAGCAAGTTCTTTGAATGGTGCATGGGCTGTTAGGAATGCAACGACGTCTGCTTTACTGTATGCTTCATCGCAAGAGGTGAGTGGAAACTTGTCGTGAGAGGCAATGTTAGGCTCTACGATAAGTATTTCGTAGCCCTTAAAGTTTTCGTAAACTGCTGTTGCTATCTGTTTAGCAGGAGATTCGCGCAGGTCATCGATGTTTGGCTTGAAAGCGAGTCCCATCATAGCCACTACAGGTTTGCGCCCATTTTTAAGCTCAAATTCAAGAATAGCATTTTTTACTTTTTCAACACACCAAAGAGCCTTATAATTGTTTATTTCACGCGCTTTCGCAATGATTTTAGCCTGCTGGGGAAATTGAGCGGTTATAAAATAAGGATCCACTGCTATGCAGTGCCCACCAACACCACATCCGGGCTGGAGTATGTTAACGCGAGGATGTTTGTTTGCGAGATTGATGAGTTCCCAAACATTAATACCTGCTTTGTCACATATAAGTGACAGCTCATTGGCGAAAGCGATTTGTACGTCGCGAGAAGAGTTTTCAGTGAGTTTGCACATTTCTGCAGTGCGAGCGTTTGTAGGATGCAAGGTGCCCTTTACGAATTGAGAGTAGAATTCAATGGCTTTTTTTGTTGATTCCTCGTTAATACCGCCGATTACACGGTCATTATGTACCAGCTCATAAATAACGTTGCCCGGAAGTACGCGCTCAGGGCAGTATGCTATGAATATTTTATCTTTGAGCTCAGGGCGCTCTTTGAAGATTATGTCTTTCATAATTTCAGTAGTCCCTACAGGTGAAGTTGATTCTATGACATATAGGTCACCTTCTTTTAAGAAAGGAATAACAGCTCTTGTTGCTGCTTCAACGTATGAGATGTCCGGCTGGTGTTCACCCTTGAAAGGAGTTGGTACAACTATGAAATATGCGTCGCATACTTCCGGGGTTGTGGATGCATGGAGTTCGCCTGACTTGACAACATCTTGCAGCATTTCTTCCATGCCGGGTTCTATTATGTGGAGATGTCCTTGGTTCGTCATCTCAACTACCTTGCTATTGATATCAACTCCGGTTACATCTACATTTCCGTATTTAGCGGCAATGATTGCAGTTGGCAATCCGATGTAACCTAAGCCCATAAAACATGCTTTCATTACAAATTCTGTTTATATTCTTTAATTGTTATGCAAAGATAGCAATTATATTCCTATTTGCATAATAAAAATATATGATAAATACTGTTAACGTCTTTTTACTTTACTTTTTTTAGAAACGACCTTGCTATTTGATGATTTTTTAGTACTCTTTTTTGCATCAATTTTAGTCTTTGACTTTTTCTGTGGCTTGGCAAATGGGTTAATAATGCCCAATTGGTCTTCTCCTGTGCGGGCAAGGCGAGGGTCTTCGAGGGCAAAGTCAAGTTGCTTTTTATCAAGGTCTGCCCGAGCTATGGAAACTGTGACTTTATCACCAAGTGTGAAGCGAATGCCACTACGTCTGCCTATGAGGCAATAGTTTTTGTCATCAAAGTCGTAGTAGTCATCGGCGAGAGAGCGCATGGGGACGAGCCCTTCGCACTTGTTGTCGTCAAGTTCCACGAAGAAGCCCCATTCGGTGACTCCTGATATAATTCCGGTGTAGGATTCACCGAGGTGGTCTTGTAGATATTCTACTTGTTTATATTTGATTGACGCACGTTCTGCCGTGGCTGCAAGTTGCTCCATGTCAGATGAGTGTTTACACTCGTCTTCCAGGCGTGCCGCATTTACGGAGCGTCCGCCGTCAAGGTATTTCTCAAGCAAGCGATGTACCATCATGTCAGGGTATCGGCGGATAGGTGAGGTGAAATGAGTATAGTATTCAAATCCCAGTCCGTAATGTCCGATATTAACTGTGGAATATACGGCTTTTGCCATTGAACGTATGGCGAGGGTGGAGAGAAGGTTTTCTTCGCCTTTACCTTTAACATCAACGAGCATACGATTCAGTGACTTGTTAACCTCTCTTGTGCTACCGGTAGTTTTTACTTTATATCCGAATGTGCGGGAAAGGGCAGCAAGGTCTGAAAGTTTTACCTCATCAGGTTTGTCATGTATACGATATACGAATGCTTTCGCTTTTTTCTTGCCCGGAACTTTGCCGATAGTCTGCGCTACGGTCTTGTTCGCAAGGAGCATAAACTCCTCGATAAGTTTATTTGCATCTTTTGACTCCTTGAAATAAACTGAAGTGGGGTGACCCTTATCATCTATTTCAAAGCGTACTTCTACGCGGTCAAACTCAACGGAGCCGTTCTCATAACGCTCTTTACGAAGAATTTTAGCGAGGGAGTCCAGGATAAGTATTTCGTTGCCGCAAGGGACGTCTTTACGCCCATTCTCAATGATTTCTTGTGCTTCCTCGTATGTGAGTCGTCTGTTGCTTTTTATGACAGTCTTTGCTATTTCTGATTTTACTACTCGTCCTGTGGCTGTCATCTCGAAAATGCAGGAATATGTGAGTTTCTCCTCATCGGGACGGAGTGAGCAAATTCCGTTTGAAAGATGCTCAGGTAGCATAGGTATTGTCCTGTCAACAAGATAAATGGAAGTAGCTCGTGCTTCAGCCTCTTTTTCTATAATAGAACCAGGGGTGACGTAGTGTGTAACATCGGCGATATGAACTCCTACTTCGTAGTTACCGTTCTCAAGAATACGGAATGAAAGTGCATCATCGAAGTCTTTTGCATCTTTTGGGTCTATGGTGAATGTTGTCACATCACGCATGTCACGTCGCTTTGCAATTTCTTCAGGAGTGATTCCGGCGTCAATTTTTTGAGCCGCTTTATCTACGTTTTCAGGATATTTATAAGGAAGTCCATATTCGGCGAGTATAGCGTGCATTTCGGTGGTGTTTTCTCCTGTTTTCCCGAGTATGTCGATTACTTCGCCGATAGGGTTTTTGCTATCATTGCTCCACTGTGTTATTTTCACCACAGCCTTGTCTCCATTCTCACCGCCCTTGAGTTTCTGCTTTGGAATAATGATGTCTGTGGCGAGAAATTTGGAATCGGTAAGGAGTATAGCGTATGTTTTGGCAACTCTGAGAGTGCCGATGAAAACTTGTTCTTTCTTTTCTACTATTTCAATGACTTCAGCCTCAGGCTCTGCTCCGCGGCGATGTGCGGCGATGTTTACTTTTACTCGGTCGCCGTTTAGTGCATGCATAGAGTTGCGTTCTGCAACGAAGATTGCTTCGTCATCATCGTCAATAAGGACGCTGTTTTTGCCGTTTGCGCGCCTTATGAATGTGCCGAGAGCAATAGTGCCGCGCTGAGGATTTTTGTATTTCCCAGGTGCAACCTCAATAATTTCTCCATCAAAAGCCATTTCTGCCAGTTTCATGGCAACTTTACGCTGCATAGCAGGAGTTTTGGCATCAATGCCTGCAGACACCTGACGATAGTTGTATGTTACGTTGCCAAGCGTATTGATATACGCTGTGATTTTTTGCGCAATATCTTTATTGTTTTTTTTCATGACTAATACATATTTAGTATGTGTGGAGAAATTAGAGATATCGGAGATAGGGTAATGCTATCTCCGATACGTATTTTTAAGCGTCGATGTTAGCGTAGTTGGCGTTAGTCTCAATAAATTCGCGGCGGGGACCAACATCTTCACCCATAAGCATAGAGAAGATACGGTCTGCTTCAGCGGCATCATTTATTGAAACTTGCTTTAGGAGTCTGTGTTCAGGTGCCATAGTGGTGTCACGGAGCTCTTCCGCACTCATCTCACCAAGACCTTTGTATCGTTGAACTGTAGTGTTGGTGCCATTTTTGTCTATGAATGCCTGTACTTGCTGGTCAGTCCAGCAGTATTCTTCTACTTTGCCACGTTTACACTTGTAAAGCGGAGGGGTGGCAATATATAGGTATCCGTTCTCAATAACAGGTCTCATTCGACGGAAAAAGAATGTCATGAGGAGTGTTGCAATGTGAGCACCATCGACATCGGCATCGGTCATGATGATGATTTTGTGGTAAGCAAGCTTAGAGAGGTTCGCTTCTTTGGGGTCTTCTTCCGTACCGATAGTGACGCGGAGAGCTCGGAACATATTTGTGATTTCTTCACTTTCAAAGATTTTGTGTTCCATTGCTTTCTCTACGTTTAGGATTTTACCGCGGAGAGGGAGAATTGCCTGGAATGTGCGGTCACGGCCCTGTTTTGCTGTACCGCCTGCAGAGTCACCCTCGACGATGAATAGCTCGCAGTCTTCTGCTGTACGGCTGGAGCAGTCGGCGAGTTTGCCGGGAAGTCCGCCACCGCAAAGGGGCGATTTTCGCTGTACTTTCTGTCGAGCGTTGTATGCAGCGTGGCGGGCTTGAGCTGCAAGGATAACTTTTTCTACTATGAGCTTAGCCTGACGTGGATTTTCTTCAAGATATGTGGCGAGAGCTTCGCTTACGGCGGACTGGACGGCTCCTGCAACTTCGCTGTTGCCGAGTTTGGTTTTAGTCTGTCCTTCAAATTGTGGCTCCATCACTTTTACGGAAATTACGGCAGTAAGACCTTCACGGAAGTCATCGCCTGTGATTTCAACTTTTGCTTTTTCGAGCATCTTGTTGTCTTCTGCGTATTTCTTTAGCGTAGTAGTAAGTCCGCGTCGGAAGCCTGTGAGGTGGGTTCCACCCTCTATTGTGTTGATGTTGTTTACAAAAGAGTAAACATTCTCGTTGTAAGTGTTATTATATGTCAATGCAACCTCAACCGGTACTCCCTGGCTTTCTTTTGAAAGGTGGATGACGTCACCAATGAGAGACTCCTTATTGGAATCGATATATTGAACAAATTCCTTAAGCCCATTTTTTGAGTAAAAAACTTCTTTATGAGCCTCTCCGTTTTCGTCAAGGGTTCTTAGGTCGGTGAGTGTAAGCGTAATGCCGGCGTTGAGGTATGCAAGGTCGCGAAGTCGTGTTGCGAGAGTGTTATAGTCGTATACCGTCACTGTGAAAATGGAGTCATCAGGCAAAAATGTGATACATGTGCCTGTATGGTCGCTTTCTCCTACTGTTTGTAACTCAGTGGTAGGCTTGCCGTATGCATATTCCTGTACGTAGGACTTGCCATTGCGGTGTACTTCAGCACGGAGGTATTTAGAGAGGGCATTTACGCACGATACGCCTACGCCATGAAGACCGCCGGAAACTTTGTAAGTTCCTTTATCGAATTTACCACCCGCATGGAGAACGGTTAGAACGACCTCAAGGGCTGATTTGTGCTCTTTTTCATGCATATCTACCGGGATGCCACGGCCGTCGTCTATGACAGTTATGCTATTGTCTGCATTAATGGTGACGTCAATTGTGTGAGCGAAGCCTGCAAGAGCTTCGTCGATGGAGTTGTCAACTACTTCATATACCAGATGATGCAAACCTTTTGCGCTTATATCACCGATATACATTGCAGGACGTTTGCGCACAGCTTCCAAGCCTTCGAGGACTTGGATATTACTGGCGCTGTATTCTTCGTTTTCTATAGCCATTCTAATGTATCTTTAGTTATACTTTTTATCTTTATTTTCAGACTACAAAGATACGCATTTTTTATTAAATAGACAAATTATTTTCACTATTGTGTCGCTTTTGAGTTTGCTGAGCAGGCTTGATGCGTTGCTGTTATTCTTTGCTTAATTTAAGGATGGCTTTGAGGTTCAAGAAATTTGAGTAAAAAGTTCAAAATGTTTCTATGTTTAAATTTTTTAACAGTTTATTTCTTTATTTTAAGTATTAAATTTCTACTTTTGTAGTGAAATTGCGAGATAAAGTGGACATTGACTTGCATAGATGTGAGAGAATGTAACTATATTTCGTCTTTTTGTTGTGAAATTAATACCAAATTTCTAATACATAAAATAAATTTTTCTAAATCATGGCAGAAAAGAAAGAAAAATTGTTTGACCAGTTTCCGCCAGTCTCAACAGAAGAGTGGCGTGCAAAAGTTGACGCTGACCTAAAGGGCGTACCTTTTGAAAAAAAATTAGTCTGGCGAACAAATGAAGGCTTTAATGTCCAGCCGATGTATCGAGCAGAGGATATTGAAGGACTCAAAACTACAGATTCTCTCCCGGGTGAATTCCCATTTGTGCGTGGTACTCGTACAGACAACAATTGGCTCACTCGCCAGGAAATCCTTGCAACAGACCCAGTAGAAGCAAATAAAGTTGCGCTTGACGTGCTCACAAAAGGCGTTAACTCTCTTGGGTTTAAGGTTGAAGAGCCAAGTCTTGAGGTGATTGAGACCTTGCTTAATGGTATTGACCTTGCATCGGTTGAAATCAACCTAAATACATGCCCGAATAAGGCTGTGGCATTGGCAAAGGTTCTCGTGGAGTATATTAAGAAAAATGGGGCAGAGGAGACATTCCATGGCTCAATCGACTACAATCCTCTTCGCGGTGCACTCCGTCATGGACGTGAACTCAGCAGTGATATTGTTGCCCAGGCAAAGGAACTCCTTGAGGCGGTGAAAGACGTAAAATGCTTGCGTGTCCTCGCTGTAGATAGTGTTATGCTTAATTCAGCAGGTGCATACATTTTCCAGGAACTTGGTTACGCTCTCGCATGGGGCGCAGAATGGCTCACACTCCTTACAGATGCTGGTCTTAAGGCAGACTGTGTAGCAAAGCGTATCAAGTTTAATATGGGCATTTCTTCAAATTATTTTATGGAAATTGCCAAATTCCGTGCTGCTCGTATGCTTTGGGCGCAGATTGTCGACCAATATCAGCCAGAATGTAAATGTGCATGTAAGATGATGACACATGCTGCTACATCTAAGTTTAACCAGACCGTATTTGATGCACATGTTAACCTTCTCCGCTCACAGACTGAGACAATGTCTGCAGCGCTTGCAGGTGTAGATTCAATCACAGTAGTGCCATTTGATACTCCATATAAGACTCCTGATGCATTCTCAGAGCGTATTGCACGCAACCAGCAGTTCTTGTTAAAAGAAGAATCTCATCTTGACAAGGTTGTTGACCCTGCAGGCGGTTCCTATTATGTAGAAACACTTACTGTATCTATCGCACAGGAAGCATGGAAGCTCTTCATTGATGTAGAAGACAAGGGAGGTTTCTTCTCACTTGTGGGCGAAGGTGCAGTACAGGCTGCTGTAAATGAATCAAGCAAGAAACGTCATGCCGACATGGCGCGCCGCAAGGAAATTCTTCTTGGTACAAACCAGTTCCCTAACTTCACTGAAATGGCAGCAGAAAAGATAGAGGAAAAACCATGTTGCTGCTGTGGTGGCGGTGAAAAGACTGAAAAAGCGCTTTGTATGGAGCGTCAGGCAAGTGACTTTGAGGCACTACGCCTTGCTACTGAGCATGCGTCAAACCGTCCTAAAGTATTCATGCTAACAATAGGCAATCTTGCTATGCGTCTTGCTCGTGCGCAGTTCTCCAGCAACTTCTTTGGTTGCGCTGGCTATGAGATTATCGACAACATAGGTTTCGAAACTGTGAAAGCCGGTGTAGATGCCGCAATGGAAAAGGGTGCGGACGTTGTTGTTCTTT
>JBJECS010000064.1:0-4088 GCA_051871335.1 Muribaculaceae bacterium
CTCTTTTTTATTTCAAAATTGCAGAACTTGCACCGGATTGCACTCCAACTTCATTTCCACGCTACACTTTTTTACCATAGCCGAAAGTGTAGGTTGCAGAAATGATTTTAAAGTGTCGTCTTCAAATATTCGTATGAGGAAATTAAAATCAATTAAACAAGTCTGTTTAAAACACATTTGTTTAAAACAATGTTGTTTAATTCGAAATAAATTCGTACTTTTGCAGAAAATAACTAAACAGACATGAGTGATAAGTTTGAAATACCATTTGTATTTGGAGTCAGAGTAGAAGGCGAGCAGTTTACGGACAGAGTTGAGGAAACTGCGCGGCTACGCCAGAACTTTCTTTATGGCATAAATACGATATTAATATCTCCGCGAAGGATGGGAAAGACTTCACTGGTAGACAAAGTGTGCGGTTTGGTAGCAAGCGATAAAATCAAGATGGTGCGCATAGACGTATTTGGCTGCAGGTCTGAACAAGATTTTATAAATGCGTTTGTCACAGCAGTAGTGCAGGCAACATCAAACAAATTAGATGAGTGGATAGAAAATGCAAAGATTTTCTTAAGCCGCTTTGTGCCCAAAATGTCATTTGGTCCAGACCCATTTACGGATTTTTCCATTTCACTCGAGTATTCGTCACAGCCTGATACTCTTGAAAAAGCCTTGCAGTTGCCCGAAGTGATTGCGGAGGAAAAAGGGATAAAAATAGTGGTATGCATAGACGAATTTCAACAGATTGGGGAATTTAAAGATTCAATCACGTTTCAAAAAAGAATGCGGAGTGTGTGGCAGCTTCAGAGAAATGTGTCATACTGCCTTTATGGAAGCAAAAAGCACCTCATGGAAAAGATGTTCCAAAAAAAGAATTATCCATTTTACCGCTTTGGTGACTTTTTTTATCTTGACAAAATCAGCGAGGAAGACTGGATTGGCTTTATATGCGAAAGATTTAAATCTACCGGAAAGTCTATCACAGAAACGCAAGCAAAAACGATATGTAATGTCACAGACCGCTATTCATCTTACGTACAACAGCTTGCGTGGTTTGTGTGGCTAAAGTCAGGCGCAGAAGTGGCAGATTCAGACGTGGATTTTGCCATAAACAAGCTATTGGATTCAAATGAGCAGCTTTTCATTCAGCAGACAGAGGAATTGTCGGCATACCAGATGAATTTTTTAAAGGCGATAATATCCGGAGTGAAGACGGGATTTATGCAGAGTGGTATTCTGACAAAATACAATCTTGGCACAGCCGCCAATGTCACACGTCTAAAAAAGTCTCTGATTTCAAAAGACATAATCACTGTGACATCTCCAGGCTGTATGGATTTTTCAGACCCGATATTGGCCTTGTGGCTGAAAAGGCGAGTTTTCAAAATTTAACCTTCACTGTTCAAAAATACTATGCTCAAACCTCTCAGGTATTTAGTGTTAAAAGAATATTAGACATTTGAGTATGATAATTTATTTCTTAAACTGGAATGGGCAGTCACGAAGATATGGATAGCCGCCGTTTATATTATTGTCTTGAGTCCAAACGGAATTAAAGTTGAAGTTCTTAAAAGTGCCCTTATTTGTTCTGTTGCTTTCTTTAAATGAGTCAGCGCACCATCCCTTGCCTGAGTTTTCTACATAATACAAGTAGTGATGATACCAGTCAGTGCCTGACTTGTGAGTGCCAACTATTGCATTTCCGTGTTCAACCTTGCCGAAATTTATGCAATTAACTACTTCACCCATATTGTCTACATAACCGATAATTCCACCATTATCGGATTTCTGATTTGTGGGGACACTCCCGGCGTTATAGCAATCGTGAGTCATGTATAGATAGTCGTCATTCCAGTGACCGTCTTCTTGGTATCCGAGCAGTCCACCTATGTTTGAATGAGTGCTTTCTGAGGATATCGTGCCTCGATTGCAACAGTATGCCATTCTCATATTGTTTACGCGCCCAAGGAGCCCCGAGCCGTTCATACCAAGTCTGCCGGCTATTCCGCCAACTTTAGCCGTACCATTGCCTTTGACGTTTCCATGGTTGGCACAGGAGAAAACGCGGATATAGTTTCTGTTTGCATATCCGATAATGCCACCGACATTACCTTCCTGAGAAGAGGTAATCTCACCAACATTTCCGCATTTTTCAATAGTGAACCTTTGTGAAGAGGATTTGTGTCCTGTAAAATATCCGATACATCCGCCCACCTGACAAGTGCCGGATACTGTTGCGCTATTATACAAAAACTTGACGCTACAATCATTTGAGCAGCCGTCGTCTATCTGGAATTTTCCTATTATGCCGCCGGTATGGTCACTGCCGACAATTTCAGTGTAATTTGCGAGACTGTCCACTTCGCCTTTTGTAAATAAAATGACGCCTGCTACACCACCGGTGTTTTCGCTCCAAATATTTTCCACCTTCATTGCATTTGAGACGCAGCCAACTATTCCGCCGCCCGACCGAAGCGTAAGATTGCCTACAATACCGCCTACATCATTACAACCGGTGACTGTGCCGGAGAAGCATAGATTTTTCAGAGATGTGTTTAATCCTTCGCCAACTATTCCACCCATCGAGCTTCCTACGCCTTTGCTGTAGTAGCAAACCTTAATTGGGCAGAATTTCGGAAATACACTTGACTGTGGCATAGAAGTAAGGTCTTTTTTGCTGATATAATTGCCTGTGACAGTACAAGAGTTTGCATATCCGACAACACCACCTACGCAATCAGAGCCTAATACCTCCATATCTCCTTCAAATATGGTATTTGAGCAGTCTATCGTGCCTGACTCAGCGTATCCCGCCACGCCTCCTACATAAGAGTCACTGCCACTCACGTTAATATTGATTTTACAGGATGTAGGAGTCAAATTACCTTTGATATACCCAAACATTCCACCGACAAATTGCTTGCCAACTACACCGCAATGGCTTCCATCTATTTTGCATATATAGTTTGTAATCTGTCCTTTGTTCCCCTCTATTATCAGATGACCATTTGTCTCAACATAGCCAAAAGCGCCACCGACATACGATACGCCTTCAAGGTATGTCCCTATTTTGAACGACTTCATGTTAAGGTTCGCGTTCAATATAGCTTTTCCTATATATCCTCCAAGATAGCTCGTTTTCGAGTGTAGAGGGGCTACTACTTCACAGTTGTTTATTTTACTTGCGGCATTCACATTCGCCTCGCCTATTAATCCACCACAGTATATTGGAGCTGCCACTATTTCCAAATCCTTGTCACCTGCCGGTACGGTATGCCGTATTTTTACGTTGTCTAATTGAAAATACCCATTATTAAGCAGACCTGCAATGCCACCTGCATGCGATTCTGTTGCATTAACAATGAAAGAAAAAGAAGTATCTTCATGCTTTGTGCTGAAATTTGAAACGGTCAGATTGCAGTCTTTTGCATTGCCAACTGCGCCGCCCACATATTTTGCACCTGTCACAGACACCACGGATGTACAATTAGAGATATTAATATTTCCGCTTGCTTTCCCGATAAACGCTCCGACATTCTCAACGCCGGATATATCTCCCTCGATATACACTTTGCTTATCGCCACGGTTCCCGTGCTTTCTCCTGCCAATATGCCTCCGCACTTATTAATATTTTTCATTGAAGATTCTATGTGGAGGTTTTTAATTTCCGCACTGTCCCTGAGCGCTGAGAATAATCCCACTGAATTGTCTTTGGCTGAAGATTTACCGATATAGCTCAGCTTAATCCTGTGATTATCTCCATCATATATTCCGGCAAATTCAAATCCTGAATACAGTCTGCCATCTAAAGAGCTGCTCACTGCCGGCGCCGAAAAATCAGCAGTTTGCTTGAAGTATAGTCCACGCGCGTGCGTGATGCTATCCCTTGCCAGAAGGTATAGCAACATGTCAAAACAATCGCTATCTTCAATCAGGTATGGACTGTCTTTTGAGCCATCGCCATCAAACGAATACTCTACACAGGACCTTATAACTCGGTAGATCATCTCATCTTTTACCGTAACTTCTATGATAGTGCCAAGTGGTGTCTTATCTGAGATAGAGCCTCGTATTGAGTAATCCCCATCTG
>JBJECS010000065.1:0-21229 GCA_051871335.1 Muribaculaceae bacterium
GATAGTAGTATCCGGTGGAGCAAAGCAGGCGTTGTGTAACGTAATTCTTTCGACGATAAATCCGGGCGACGAGGTAATAATACCAACTCCGGCATGGGTTTCATACGTTGAAATGGTGAAGCTGGCAGAAGGGAAGAATGTACTTGTCCCTGCAGATATCAAACAGGATTTCAAGATTACGCCGGAACAGCTTGAGGCGGCGATAACACCAAAGACTCGTATGGTGCTCATCTGCTCACCGTCAAACCCAACGGGCAGTGTCTATAGCAAGGATGAGCTTCAGGGACTTGTGAATGTGATTGCGAAGTATCCTAATATACTTGTTCTTGCAGACGAGATATATGAGCATATCAATTTTACGGGCAGTTTTACTTCTCTTGGCACGTTTAAGGAGATAGCAGACCGTGTTGTAATAATAAATGGAGTTTCCAAGGCTTATGCGATGACGGGCTGGCGTATAGGCTATTGTGCAGCGCCGCTTGCAATAGCAAAGGCATGTACAAAGCTACAGGGACAGTATACTTCCGGCAGTAGCAGTATTGCTCAAAAGGCAGCAGAGGCAGCTTATACTGGTCCTCAGGATTGTATTCACGAGATGTGTAAGGCTTTTCACCGTCGCCGCGACCTTGTAGTGAGCCTTGCGCGTGAAATACCGGGCATTAATGTAAATGAGCCTCAAGGTGCGTTTTATCTTTTCCCGGAGGTCTCAAGCTATATAGGCAAGAGGTATGGCGAGCGAGTAATAGAGAGCTCGGGTGACCTAGCGATGTATCTTTTGGAGGTGGGTCATGTAGCGACAGTAGACGGTGCCGCATTCTGCCTGCCGGGTTATATCCGCCTGAGCTATGCTACTTCAGATGACAATATCCGCGAGGCTATGCGCAGGATTAAGGAAGCGCTTGCGATGCTGGAATAGCAAAAGAATAGAGTATTTATTAGCCGAAACTCAGCCAAATCGAGCAAAAAACCATCAATTTGGCTGTAGTTCGAGGTCAAATGCAGCCAAATCGAGCAAAAAATCGTCGATTTGGCTGTAGTTTGTTTTGAAAATCGGTGAAAAGTGATTAACTTTGCGACGTAAAGCAGAAGATATGGAAAGGATTGTAGGCAGAAAAGAAGAGATAAGGCAGCTGAATGAATATTATCATTCAGGGAGGGCTGAATTTATAGCCGTATATGGTAGGCGAAGAATTGGAAAAACCTTCCTTGTGAGGAGTTTGTATAAAGATGAGATGGCATTTGAGATGTCAGGTTCCATAGATTCGCCAGCTGAAACTCAAATAGCGAATTTCAGATATGCGCTGAAAGAGTTTCGCCACAACAATACAGAGCAAATAAAAAGCTGGGGTGAAGCGTTCTATGAACTTAAACAACTGCTGAAGACAAAGTTAGGTCGAGGCAGAATAATAGTGTTTATAGATGAGCTACCGTGCCTTGACACTCCGCGCTCGGGATTTCAGCAGGCATTTGAGCATTTTTGGAACAGTTGGGCAAGTGCCCAGCCGGAAATAATGCTAATTGTGTGTGGCAGTGCAACATCGTGGATAATCAGCAACCTAATAGACTCTCATGGCGGACTTCACAACCGCATTACGCATGAAATGCACCTTGCGCCGTTTACTCTTCACGAAACAGAGGAATATCTTCAAGAGCATGGTTTTACATGGTCAAGACTACAGATACTGCAGGTTTACAGTGCTTTAGGAGGTGTACCATATTATCTGGACTTGCTGCAGAGGACTCAGAGTGTTGAGCAAAACATAGACCGGCTATTTTTCTCAGAGCATGGTGAATTACGGCGTGAATATGACAGGCTATACGTTTCATTATTTCGCAATTCGGAGTTATACACAAAGATAATAGAACTTCTTTCCAAGACACGTCAGGGCATTACCAGAAAGGAAATTGCCGAGAAAATATCAATTGCATCAGGCGGCACATTGACCAAGGCTCTAAACGAGCTGAAAAACTGCGATTTTATAAGGGCTTATTACACAAGGGAGAAAAAAATCAAGAAAACAGAGTTGGTTTATCAACTGACAGACCTATATACTCTATTTTACATGAATTTTTGCAATAAGCCAGCCACAGACCCTTCGTTCTGGAGTCACATAAATGCTAAACCTGCTCAAAACACATGGTATGGGTTGTCTTTTGAGAGGATATGTATGCATCATATACCTCAAATAAAAAAGGCACTGCATGTAGATGGAATATATACAGAGTTTTACTCATGGCGCAGCAAAATCTCCAAGCCAGCCGCCCAAATCGACTTGATAATTGAGCGTGCGGATAATCTTGTAAATCTGTGCGAGATAAAATATTCTCAAAATGAGTATTCTATAACTAAGGAAGAGGAGATGAAAATCAGAAACAGAGTGGCAGATTTTATATCAGAAACAGGGTTGAGAAAAGGCATTCTTACTACCTTGATAACCACCTATGGATTAAGACAAAATATGCATTCAGGCGTTGCGCAGGTGGAGGTGACTATGGATGAGCTGTTTGAGATGTAAAAACATGGTCAATGCGGTAACATCACATATCCATGATAAATAAGTGTAAATCAAACGAATATCATAATATAGAACATCTACATAAATGGCATTGTGTAATATTTAACTATTTTTAACTTGTATAAGAACGGAAAAGTGAGTAACTTTGCACTCACAAAAGCACCGCGGGGTGGAGCAGTGGTAGCTCGTTGGGCTCATAACCCAAAGGTCGGAGGTTCGAGTCCTCCTCCCGCCACAAAGACAAGACATCTGAAAGAGATTTCGGATGTCTTTTTTTTGTTAGATAGTAATGAATAGCGATAACGCTGAAGATTATCTATAAGTCTTTTAGCATAGGGGCAAAATATTTTGTTTCTATGCTTTTAATTTGAACAAATTTTTGTAAATTTGCGGAATAAACTTAATCATCACTAAAAAGGACTACAAAAAAATGGGTTGTCTTGGATTTATAGGCGCAATAATAGGCGGTGCGCTTTGGGGATTTCCCGGAGCAATCGCCGGCTACTTTATATTTTACTTTCTTGGTAGTGTTATAGAAGGCTCAAACAAAGGTGGAAACCCTCAACGGATTAATATAGCCGCACAGCAGCAGGCAAGCAGGTTTTTTGATGCGCTGATGCTCCTTTCCGCTCACGTCATTCAGGCAGACGGGAAAATCATGCACTCAGAGATGGAGCTTGTCAGAAACTATCTGCGAAACAGCGGATTTGGCGAGGAAGGCGTAAACCTTGGCGACCAACTCCTGCGTCAGCACTTTAATTTTTACAAGCAATATGGTCCGGAAGCATGGCAGCAGCGCGTGCGCCAGGCTAGCTATGAGATACGCGCCACGATGCCTCAGGAGCATTGTATTCAGCTTATTGCCTATCTGGCAGACATTGCCCGAGCAGACGGTGTAGTGGACAAGTCTGAACTCGATGCAATATATTTTGTAGCTGCAAACATGGGGCTTAATCCGTCTATCGTTGACCAGTTCTTTGCGATTTCAAGCGGTTCTACCTCGCTTGACGACGCATATAAGATACTCGGTGTTTCTCCTGACGCTACAGATGATGAAGTACGCCGCGCGTACAAAAAGCTGGTGCTTCAATACCACCCTGACAAGGTAGCGCACCTTGGCGAGGAGGTCAAGGCAAGCGCGACAAAGAAATTACAGGAAATAAATAAGGCTCGCGACCTTATCTTCAAGCAAAGGGGCATAAAGTAACTACTGATGCAACTTTACTAATCAAACCTAACTACCCACGAAAATGAAGCAATATTTAGACTTACTACAACATATACTTGACCACGGCACTGATAAATCAGACCGAACAGGAACCGGAACCCGAAGCGTATTCGGATACCAGATGCGTTTTAACCTTGAAGACGGGTTTCCGCTGCTGACAACAAAGAAGCTGCACCTGAAATCCATCATCCATGAGCTGTTGTGGTTTCTGCGTGGCGACACAAACGTGAAATACCTGCAAGAAAACGGAGTCAGGATATGGAACGAATGGGCAGACCCTGAAACCGGCGACCTGGGGCATATTTACGGCTATCAGTGGCGCTCGTGGCCTGACTATGACGGAGGATTTATCGACCAGATAAGTGAAGCGATAGAGACCATCAAGAATAATCCTGACTCTCGCCGCATTATCGTGTCGGCATGGAATGTTGCAGACCTTAAAAACATGAATTTGCCTCCGTGCCATGCCTTCTTCCAGTTTTACGTTGCAGACGGGAGGCTGAGCCTACAGCTTTATCAGCGCAGCGCAGACTCATTCCTCGGCGTGCCGTTTAACATCGCCTCATACGCACTGCTATTGCAAATGGTGGCGCAGGTTACAGGACTAAAGGCGGGTGACTTTGTACACACGCTTGGCGACGCGCACATTTACAACAACCATTTTGAGCAAGTGAGGCTGCAGCTGACACGCGAGCCTCGCCGGCTTCCCAAAATGATTATCAATCCGGATATAAAAAACATTTTCGACTTTAAATACGACGACTTCCGCCTAGAGGGATACGACCCTCACCCACATATTCCGGGAGTTGTATCAGTATAAATCAAATATAACTTACATTTTACCATTAACTCTACAACCATGACACCACTGACGGTAATTCTGACAATCGCGGGCTATTTTGCACTGCTGCTTACAATTTCCCACTTTGCCTCACGAGGCAGTGACAACTCAACATTTTTCACCGGCAACCGCAAGACACCATGGCCACTTGTAGCCTTCGCCATGATAGGCGCAGCCATATCCGGCGTCACCTTTGTTTCAGTGCCGGGAATGGTGGTAAACAGCGGATATTCATACCTGCAAATGGTGCTGGGATTTATTGTGGGCTACTTTATCATAGCCGCCGTTCTGGTGCCTATATTCTACCGCAAAAACCTTGTTTCCATCTACGGCTACCTTGAGGAACGCTTCGGATTTGCCACATATAAGACCGGTGCCGCATTTTTCTTCATCTCCAAGATGCTTGGGGCATCAGTACGCTTTCTCGTGGTGTGCGTAGTGCTTCAGGGACTCGTATTCGGACCTTTCGGAATCCCATTTGTATTTAACGTTATAGCTACAATCGCACTCATCTGGCTATACACAGTGAAGGGTGGCGTAAAGACACTAATCTGGACCGACACGCTTAAGAGCTTCTGCCTGATAATGTCGGTGGTGCTGTGCATATATTTCATTGCCAAAAACTTAGGTTTCTCGTTTGGAGAAATGCTCAGCGCAGTGTCAGACCACGACTCATCGCAAATGTTTTTCTTCTCAGACCCGAAAGCCGGGACATACTTCTGGAAGCAATTCCTTGCAGGCGTATTCATGGCAATTGCCACTAACGGACTGGACCAAGACATGATGCAGCGAAACCTTGCCTGCAAAGACTCAAAGGAAAGCCAGAAAAACATGATAGTGAGCGGAGTATTGCAGTTTTTCGTCGTTGCGCTGTTCCTAATCTTAGGTACAATGCTCGTGCTCTTCCTCACCAAAAACGGAATAGAAATCCCGAAGAAGACAGACGAGATTTTCTCCCTTGTTGCTACACATAGTTCAATGCCGGTGATAGTGGGAATACTGTTTGTTTTAGGACTTATCGCAGCTGCATACTCGGCAGCGGGCTCTGCGCTGACATCGCTCACAACATCGTTTACTGTGGATATTCTTGAGGGCGACAAGAAATACGACGACGCAAAGCTGACCACAGTTCGCCGCAATGTGCACATAGCGATGTCTGTAATTATGGGACTTGTGATTATCGTATTTTATTACGCATCAGACCAAGACGCAATCAGCGCGGTATATAGCCTCGCATCTTATACATACGGACCTATCCTTGGACTCTTCGCATTCGGACTGTTCTTCAAGACTGCAGTACGCGACTATGCTGTGCCGGCAGTTTGCATCCTTGCTCCGGCAATTTCATGGGGCATACAATACGTTTTGCGCGAACAGTTCGGTTATCAGACCAGCTTTGAGCTGCTGATAATCAATGCACTCGTGACAATGCTCGGACTCCTTATCTGCTCAAAGAAAAAATAAATGGCTCGCGAACTATTCAGTAAATACGTATGGCTCATGGACACCATACGCCGATATGGACGCATCACCCGGGAAGAGATAAACCGATGCTGGCTACGCTCTTCTGTGGGTGATGGTAAGCCCATTCCTCGCCGCACTTTTTACAACTATCGCCTGGGCATCCAGGAGCTGTTTAACGTAAATATTGAATTAGACCCCATTACTTTTGAGTATTATATTGATGAAACAGACGAGCACAACGAATCTGTTACGTCTTGGCTTCTAAACTCTACGGCGGTCAATAGCGTATTGACAGACTCGAGAGACATTGCAGACCGCATTTTCATGGAAGACGTCCCCTCTGCTCGCGAGTTTCTGCACATAATAATAAGTGCGCTTAGGAATAACCACACCGTCAAATTCACATATCACTCATATTCTCGCTCAAAGCCACAGCCAAATGTGGTAATAGAGCCCTATTTCGTAAAGATTTTCAGGCAGATATGGTATGTGACGGGATATGTGCCGGGTGACAAGAAAATAAAGACGTATGCACTGGACCGCATGAGCGACGTGACTGAGCAGGAAGAGACATTCAAAATGCCTGAAGACTTTGATGCGGAAGAGTTTTGCCGCTACGTATTCGGAGTAATCTTTGACAAGACAGAGCTGCGAGACATTAAGCTGAAGGTGGACAACAGTACGGCTAAATATTTCCGCGCACTGCCACTGCACCACTCGCAAAATGAAATGATAGAAGACAACAGCTCTATCTTCACCTATAAACTGCGACCGACACCAGATTTCGTGAACGAAATCCTATCTTATGGCGAAAAAATAACGGTGCTCGAGCCAAAAGAACTACGTACTATAGTCGTGGGTAAACTCAAAGATGCTCTAAAAAATTATGAAACTACTAAATAGACTTATTTTACCCACTTGATAGACGATTTTGCCGCGGCAGAAACCGAAGAAATGGTAAAAATAACCGAAAAATCTATACTGCACTTTATGATAATTTGTTGTAAATTTGCAGTATATAATACAAGTATTTATAAATGACAGACCACATTGATATGGAAACTAAAGGAATTACCCGCCGCAGCATGCTCAAACTCATGGGTAGCGCTGCACTTGCCACAGTCTTGGCAACAACTGGTGTATCCACGCTGACTTCTTGTGTAGGCGGCAAGAAAAAGCGAGTTATTTTGTACTTCACCGGCACAGGAAACTGCCTATATGTTGCACGCCAGCTTGCCGGCAAAGACGGTGAGATACTCAGCATACCTCAGCTGATGAAAAATAGTGAATTTGAAATTGAGGCGGAAGAAATAGGGCTTGTGTATCCTATTTACGGACATATGCCGCCTAACATGGTGCGTGAGTTTTTCAAAAAGGCTAAACTCACCGCAGACTATAAATTCGCCGTGCTCACTTACGGCATGCGCAAGTGCAATGCTGTGGAAATATGGGATGAAATTTCACGCAAATGTGGCACCACATTCAACTATATCACTACGATGATTATGGTAGACAATTGGCTGCCAAACTTCGACATGAATGAGCAGATGAAGATTGACAAGCACATCCCTGAAAGCCTGCAACGCATCACCGCAGACCTTACAGAACGCCGCCAATGGATAGAGCCGGTGACTCAGGAGGAGCGTGAACAGCACCAAGGTTTTCTGGACAGGAGCGGAATAGACCCGGAAGTGGGCTTCCTCATGAAAGCAGACAGAGCCTTTATGGTCACAGGCTCGTGTATCGGATGCGGTGTCTGCACATATGTCTGTCCTCGCGGCAACTATGACATCACCGCCAATGGTGTAACGATGCAAGGTGACTGCGAATTTTGCTTTGCCTGCATACAAAACTGTCCTCAAAAGGCTATTAGATTTAAAAAGAACGAGGACGGCTCTTTTCCAGATGGTAACGAGGTAAATCCAAATGCTCGCTACCGTAACGAAAATGTGTCCCTCGCCGACCTTAAAATGGCAAATAACCAGAGATAGCGCAATATGATAACGAAAATAAACAGGGTGTGTCAAGTAACATAGTTTTGATACACCCTGTTTATTGAATTATAGCTATTTACTTGAATTACATTAGCCTGGCTAGGTATTTGCCGATGATGTCAAACTCAAGATTTACGATGTCGCCCACCTTTATCTTGCAGAAATTTGTATGAGCAAGTGTATAAGGGATGATAGCCACACGGAACGAGTCACGAGTGCTGTTGCAGACTGTAAGTGATACACCGTTTACAGTCACAGAGCCTTTTTCTACTGTCACATATCCCTGCGCAGCGAGCTGTGGGTCTACAGCATACTGAAACTTGAAATATTTGCTACCGTCAACTTCCTCTATTTCTACACATTGAGCCGTTGTATCAACATGTCCTTGTACGATATGCCCGTCAAGTCGTCCATTCATCATCATTGAGCGCTCGAGGTTTATAAGGTCTCCGGGGGCGAGGCGACCAAGGTTGCTGCGGTCCAGAGTCTCCTGAATTGCAGTTACCACATATGTCTTGTCCGGGTTTATTGCTACTACAGTGAGGCAAACACCATTGTGAGCCACAGACTGGTCGATTTTCAGCTCATCCACAAAAGAACACTTTATAGTCAGATGCACGTTGCCGCCATCTCTATCAATAGCCACAACCTGTGCGGCTTCTTCTACTATTCCTGAAAACATAGTCGTAATTAGGTTATTAAATCTTATAAACTAAGGCAAAAGCTGTGAATGTAGCACAGCCTCTGCCTTAGCAAAATTATTAAAGACACACATCATTGCGAGTTACGCATATTGTGCATTTATTCAGCGTCTTCTTCCTCCTTCATGTTGTGGAAGACATTCTGCACGTCTTCGTCGTCTTCGAGTTTTTCGAGGAGCTTCTCGATAGTAGCGCGCTGGTCTGGAGTGACGTCTTTGAGGTCGTTAGGGATACGTTCAAACTCAGAGCTTACGATTTCAAAACCGTTTGTTTCAAGGTACTTCTGGATATTGGCAAATTCCTCAAAAGCGCCATAGAGTATGATTTCGCCTTCTTCCTCATCCGGTACGATTTCATCTACGCCATAATCAATAAGTTCAAGTTCGAGGTCTTCAAGCTCTACGCCCTCCTTAGCCTTGATTTTAAACACACTTTTGTGTTCAAAGAGGAATGTAAGCGAACCCTGAGTGCCGAGGCTACCGCCGTATTTAGTGAAGTATGAGCGTACGTTAGCAACAGTACGGGTATTGTTGTCTGTAGCTGCCTCTACAAAGATTGCAATGCCGAAAGGACCGTATCCTTCATAAGTTATTTCCTTGTAATCGCCTGCATCTTTGTCTGTAGCTTTCTTGATAGCGCGCTCTACTGTATCCTTTGGCATGTTTGCAGCCTTCGCATTTTGGAGGAGTGCGCGGAGACGTGGGTTAGAAGAAGCGTCAGGACCACCGGCTTTTACAGCGATTGTGATTTCTTTACCAATACGGGTGAATGTACGAGACATGTTACCCCAACGTTTGAGTTTTCTTGCTTTGCGATATTCAAAGGCTCTTCCCATGAGTGTTGTATTATTTTGTTATGATTATTATTAATTATTTCGATTATCTGAGTTCAGCACCAAGTTGTTTTTTGAGGTTGGTGATGATTTTGTTCATAATTGCGTCAATCTGCTTGTCTTGCATAGTTTTTTCGTCGTCCTGCAAGGTGATGGAGATGGCGTAAGACTTTTTACCTTCCGGCAGGTTTTTGCCTTCGTAAACGTCAAAGAGCTTAACGGTACGCAGCAACTTGCGTTCGCTTTCTCTCACAACCGCCTCAATGCGTTCCATTGTGACACTCTTGTCTATCAAAAGAGCGAGGTCTCTAACAACCGGCTGAGTCTTTGGCAGCGGCGCGTATGTCACCTTGCTGCGGAGAGCCATTGCTACGAGGGCTTTCCAGTCGAGTTCAGCATAGACAACTTCCTGCTTAATGTCAAGTTTCTTCAGCTGTGCCTTTGCCACCATACCCATGCATCCGATATGCTTGCCTGAGCGAGTGTCGATTGAGATAGCTGCAGCAAAAAGCTCATTGTCAGCACTCTGCTTGAGAACGACTTCCTTAGTGTTTACACCAAGGCGAGTGAAGATATTTGCCACGATTGCCTTAAGGTCATAGATTGTGGCTGGAGCAGCAACTGAGTTCCAAGACTGCTGGCGGATATTTCCGGTGAGCCAGATGGCGAGGCGAGATTGCTCACTGAATGGAGCAAGCGGTGCCTCTGGAGTTGACTGTGCTTCAGGGTTGCAGAAATATACATTTCCAAACTCATACATCAGCAAGTCGGGCAGTCGGCGGTTGATATTATGGGCGATTGACTCAAGTCCTCCGAAAATCAGGGTTTGGCGCATCACATTGAGGTCGTTGCTCAGCGGATTTAACAGGTGTACGCAGTGGTCTGCCGGATATGTCTTGAGGTCTGAGTAGTAAGCCTCAGCTGTGAGCGAGTTGTTTAGTATTTCGTTGAAGCCCTGTGCAGTCAGCTGTTCGGAAATCAGTTTCTGGAGGTCATCTGCGCTGTCTGTAGCGGTCTTGAACGAGAGAGAGGCATGGAGTGCCTGTGGCATTTCCACGTTGTTGTAGCCGTAAATTCTGAGCACGTCTTCCACCACGTCGCATGGGCGTGTCACATCTACACGGTATGTAGGTACTGCGAGATTTACTGCTCCTTCTTCGCGGCTCTTGATTTCAATTTCAAGTGCTCCGAGAATGCTGTCTACAGTTTCCTGTGGGATATCTTTGCCTACGAGGTCTCGTAGATATTTATACTCAAGTTTCACTTCAGCCGGTGCTACCGGTTCCGGATAAAAGTCGATGAAGTCACCGGCAATTTCTCCGCCTGCGAGCTGCTGAATTAGTTTAGCGGCTATCTTGAGTGCATACATTGTGCCGTTAGGGTCTACACCGCGCTCAAAGCGGAATGAGGAGTCGGTGCTGAGAGTATGTCGTCGTGCGGTCTTGCGTACAGAGGTTGGATTGAAGCAAGCGCTTTCGATGAATACAGAAGTGGTGTCTTCTGTCACGCCGGAATCAAGTCCGCCGAACACGCCTGCTATGCACATTGGATCTTCCGCATTGCATATCATCAGGTCGTGGCTGTCAAGCTTGTGCTCTACACCGTCGAGGGTGGTGAATGGAGTGCCGTCTGCACAAGTTTTGACTATGATTTTGCCGCCCTTGATTTTGTCAAGGTCAAAGCAGTGGAGAGGTTGGCAGAATGCGTGGAGGATATAGTTGGTGATATCCACAATGTTGTTTATTGGGCGGAGTCCGATGGTAGTGAGCTTGTCCTTAAGCCATTTTGGACTTTCAGCAACCTTTATGTTGCGGATAGTTACACCGGCATACCTCGTGCAAGCCTCAGGATTTGCCACTTCTACGTCAATGGCAGGCTCTGAGCTCTTATTCACTTCAAGTCCTTCTGCGTCCGGGCGGCTGAGTGGAGCAGAAATGCCTTGTGCGGCGAATTTTGCGCTCAAGTCACGAGCAACACCATAGTGTGAGGCTGCATCAATGCGGTTTGGGGTGAGGTCCACTTCAAGGACATAGTCTGAACTGATGCCATAATACTCCGCCGCAGGGGTTCCGGGAGCTATTTCATCGTTTAGCACTATTATGCCATCGTGAGATGTTCCGATGCCGATTTCATTTTCTGCACAAATCATGCCAAAAGATTCAACTCCGCGAATTTTTGACTTTTTTATTTTAAATTCTTTGTCGCCGTCGTATAGTGTAGTGCCTACCGTAGCTACAACAACCGTCTGTCCTGCAGCCACATTTGGTGCGCCGCATACAATCTGCGTTGCCTGTCCGTCTCCCAAATCCACAGTGGTGACATGTAGGTGGTCACTGTCAGGATGTTCGGTGCATGTAAGTACTTTGCCGATAACAATGCCGCGAAGTCCTCCGCGTATTGATTCAACTTCTTCTACTGAGCCTGTTTCAAGGCCGATAGATGTGAGGGCTGCCGCGAGTTCGTCAGGACTGAGATTAAAGTCCACATACTCTTTGAGCCATTTGTATGAGATATTCATTATGCTGTATTATTTTTTCCACGAACAAAAACACACAGAGTGGGCTGAAATTGAAGCTATTCTTCGTCTGCATGCGTTTAATCGTGCAAATTTACGAATAATACGCCTATTTACCAAAAAATTTTTGAGCCGATTTTACAACAAATGTTAAACCACTATCTTCGCAGCGTATAAAGCAACTCTGCTTCCTCGCCAAACTCCCCAACAATTTCTCGCCAAATTCACCAACAAATTTCAGCTAAATTCCTCAACGATTTTCCGCCAAATTACGCAAAAATTTGGTTGAATGAAAAAAAAATAATATCTTTGCAGGAAAATAAAGACCTGCAAAGCATGAAAGAATATAATCCTCGAATTGCAGATATATTGCTGAAACAAAGGCTTGAAGAGACCGGAGCGGTATTGATAGAAGGACCTAAATGGTGTGGCAAAACGACTACGGCAGAGCAACAGGCTAAAAGTGTGATATATCTAGCGGACCCTGACAACCAAAAACGTTATATTGATATGGCGGAATTAGGAACTAAACAGCTCTTAATTGGCAGCAATCCAAGGCTAATTGACGAATGGCAAATCATACCTCAACTGTGGGATTCCATAAGGTATGAAGTTGACAGAAGGAGAGAAGAAGGTCAATTTATCCTGACCGGCTCCGCTGTACCTGTGTCAAGAGATGAAATCTACCATTCCGGCACGGGAAGATTTTCTTGGATTACTATGAGACCTATGTCTCTGTGGGAATCAAAAGAATCAAGCGGTGAAGTGAGCATTGAAGAACTATTCAAGGGTAACACAGACATAGCAGGACAAAACAAGTTAAGCCTTCGTGATATAGCTTTCCTGGTTAGTCGAGGAGGGTGGCCAAGCAGCATCTCAAAGAGTGAGAGAGTAGCCTTACGATTAGCTTACAACTATTACGACGCCGTGGTAAAATCAGACATCAGCAGGGTCGATGAAGTGGCTCGAAAGAGCGAAAGGACAAAGTTGCTGCTGCGCTCATATTCCAGATTTCAGGGTGCGCAAGTGAGCATAAACGAGATAAAAAACGACATGGCAAACAACGATGATGGCTCTCTTTCTGAAAATACAATCCAGAGCTACATTGGGGCTCTAAAAAAGATTTTCGTCATTGAAGACATGCCGGCGTGGAACCCTAACTTGCGCAGCAAAACTGCTATTAGGTCTACCGACACACGATATTTTGTAGACCCGTCAATCGCAGTAGCCGCATTAGGACTTGGCCCTGACGACATAATGGCTGATTTAGAAACATTTGGGCTGCTATTCGAGACAATGTGTGTTAGAGACCTGAGAGTATACGCAGATGCTAATGACGGTACTGTTTACCACTACCGAGACAAAAACGGACTGGAATGTGACGCCGTAATACACCTTAGAAACGGCTCATACGGACTGATTGAAATCAAACTCGGTGGTAATCAAACTATAGAAAAAGCCGTAGACACACTGACAAACCTTGCTTCGAAAATTGACACCACAAAAATGAAACAGCCATCATTTCTGATGGTGTTGACTGCTGTGGGTGAATTTGCTTACAAGAGAAAAGACGGAGTAATTGTAGTACCTATCGGCTGCCTGAAAAATTAGCAACTGAAAAAATAGCATGTAAATTTTTGTGTTATGGAAATGATTGACTAAATTTGCAGTAAATATGCGATGATATGTCAAAATTGGATTTAAAACCGCTGATTGGTCTGACTGTGGAAGAGCTGCGAAATGTTGCAGCTGAAGTCGGGCTTAAGCCTTTTGCCGCAAAGCAAATGGCGCGGTGGCTGTATGAAAAGAGAGTCACCGAAATCGACGAGATGACAGACCTGTCTAAGTTTTGCCGTGAACGATTGAAGCAAAACTATTGCATCGGGCGTGAGGTGCCTCTTACCGAAGCTCTTTCAGCAGATGGTACCGCGAAATACCTTTTCCTGGGAGTGGGAGGACGAGACGTAGAGGCTGTTTTCATTCCTGATAAGGAACGCGCTACTCTCTGCGTTTCCTCACAAGCAGGATGCAAAATGAACTGCTCTTTCTGCATGACAGGACGACAAGGTTTTCATGGCAACTTGACCTCTGCCCAAATCATAAATCAGGTTCTTAGCGTCCCCGGCTCACAAAGCCTGACCAACATCGTATTTATGGGCATGGGAGAGCCTACCGACAACCTACACGAAGTGCTTAAAGCTATTGAAATCCTCACTGCAACGTGGGGACTCGCTTGGAGTCCTAAACGCATCACTGTGTCTTCAATAGGCAAAATTGCAGAACTGAAAACAATACTCGACACCACAAAAGTCCACATCGCTATTTCAATCCATTCGCCCATCCCTGCTGAGCGTGCAAAACTGATGCCGGTGGAACGTGCATACCACATAGCGGACGTGATAGAACTGCTGAAAAAGTACGATTTCAGCCACCAGAGAAGATTGTCGTTTGAATACATCATGTGGCGCGGACTTAACGACGACCTTCGCCATGCTGACTCATTGGCTAAACTTCTTAAGCCACTTGACTGCCGAGTAAACCTCATCCGTTTCCACGCACTGCCCGGACTGGAACACCTCAAGCCATGCAATACCGATACGATGGTGGCTTTCCGTGACAGGCTGAACGAAGCGGGAATTACCGCCACAATACGCGCTTCACGAGGTGAAGACATTGACGCGGCGTGCGGCATGCTTGCAGGCAAACAACAAAAAGACGAAACAAAATGAAAAAACTTGCTTTATTATTGATAATCAGCATATTGGCAATGCCTTTCACTATTAGCGCAGACGACAGCGAGAAGGCGAAGGTGGAGTTTGCACAGAAAAAACACGACTTCGGCACTATCCTCGAAGCTGATGGCAAGGTGCGGCACGACTTCAAGTTTGTAAACTCAGGGAATAAGCCGGCTGTAATATTGACAGCTGTCACCACCTGTGGCTGCACAAAGGCTGACTATCCAAAACACCCGATACAGCCGGGCGACAGCGGAGTGATTTCCGTTTCTTTCAACCCCCGCGACTATGCCGGCGAATTTATAAAAGTTGTCACTGTAAAGACACCAAACCAACGTATCAAATTGAAAATCAGCGGTGTAGTAATCCCTAAAAATCAGTGAGCATGAAGAAATTTTTTATCATATTATCAACAATCATCTCCGCCATCATTGTTTCCGCTCAAAAAATTGAGTGGCTCGAGACAACGCACGATTTCGGCGTTTTTTACGAAAAAGATGGCAACAAAACATGCACTATGCGATTTGTGAACATTGGCGAAAAGCCACTCACTATCCTCAGTGCTCGCGCTTCCTGCGGCTGCACACAGCCTAAATATCCTCGTGAGGCAATAGCGCCGGGTGATACCGCTGCTATCGAAATCACATATATGCCGGCAGGACGCCCCGGCAGATTTGACAAGACAGTAAACATCGTTTCAAACGCTTATAACGAAAATAAGTCCAAACTCAACATCAAGGGCGTGGTTGTAGGCACTTCTGCCACCGTAAATGCACACTATCCTCACAATGCCGGTGCACTGAGGCTAAAGTTTCAGACCGCTCTGATTGAGGAAATCAGGAAAAACAAGACAAAAACAGTGTTCATTGACGCATACAACGTATCTCGCGACACTATTTATCCCGAGTGGGACAACCTTCCGGAATATATTACCGTTTCATCAGGAACAAAATTCGTTGCTCCCGGCGACTATATTTCTTTCGCCATTAACTTCAGCGCATTCAAGTGCCCGGAATACGGACTTGTCAAAAACAACATTCTGCTGTATCCCGACGGAAAAGAGAGAAGCACTCCGTTTGCCGTAGAAGTAGCGGCAACCGTTATGGACGACTTCTCTAACCTCACTGACGAGCAGAGAATGAAGGCTCCGGTCTTGACTGCCAATCCTAAAAAGCTGAGTTTGGGCATCATTGCACCACCAAACGGATTAAACGCTTCATTCACAATCACTAACGACGGCAAAAGCGACCTTATAATCCGCCGAATCTACGCTAACGTGCCTTACATCAACATCAAGTATAAAAAGACGCGCATAAAGCCCGGAAAAAGCATAGAGGTTGAAGTGACTTTAAACCCTTTTGCACTGCCACAAGACATTATAAACACCTACATATACATCGCCACAAACTATCCTGACAATCCGCTAATGGAATACAGGGTAGTGGGCGACATCGCTAAGTAGTAACCGTAAAACCTAACGACATGGAACACCCCGAAAATGACGAACAATACACCGGACTCACCGTTAACTCCGGCGTGGCACAGCCACCTTCCGTAAACCCATACTTGCGCAAACTGAAGCGCAAGCCGATACCTACACCCGGCGAAATGGTGGAGCAAATACTGAAAGGTGACGTGACGATGCTCTCTCGCGCTGTAACTCTCGTGGAAAGCATAAACCCTGACCATGAGCCTATTGCACAGGAAGTGATTGAAAAATGCCTCCCATACTCCGGAAACTCCCGTAGAATAGGCATCACAGGAGTGCCGGGAGCTGGCAAAAGCACTTCTATCGATGTTTTCGGGCTCCATGTGCTGAAAGACGGAGGAAAACTCGCAGTCCTCGCAATAGACCCTTCAAGCGAACGTACTAAGGGAAGCATCCTCGGCGATAAAACCCGCATGGAAAAGCTATCTGTACACCCTAACGCTTTTATTCGCCCTTCCCCATCGGCAGGCTCTCTCGGTGGCGTTGCACGCAAGACGCGAGAGACAATAGTGCTCTGTGAAGCAGCCGGCTACAACAATATCTTCGTGGAAACCGTAGGCGTAGGACAGAGCGAAACCGCCGTACACTCTATGGTTGACTTCTTCCTGCTAATACAGCTCGCCGGCACGGGTGACGAGCTGCAAGGCATAAAGCGTGGCATCATGGAAATGGCAGACGGAATTGTGATAAACAAGTGCGACGGCGACAATATCGACCGCGCAAAACTGGCACAGGCGCAGTTTAAGAGTGCGCTACGACTTTTCCCGCCTACAGCCTCAGGATGGCAGCCTGAAGTGCTCACATATTCAGGCTATTACGAGCTCGGTATTGCCGAAGTATGGGAGATGATAGACAGATATTTCGCTTTTGTCAAAGAAAACGGATATTTCGACAAAAAACGCCACGAGCAGGCGAGATACTGGATGTATGAAACTATCGACACCAGGCTCCGCAACAATTTCTACAACAATCCGGATGTGGCAGACCTCCTTGGAGACCTCGAAAAGCAAGTGCTGGGCAATAGACTCAGCTCCTTCGTCGCAGCCGGAAAAGTACTTGATTTTTACTACAATAACTCTAAATAAATACAACCCTATGAACACAGCAATGGCAAAAACTCTAACAGCACTATTTCTTTCAGCTGCGTTCCTGATGCTGATGATGACATCTTGCATGAGCGACGAAGAAAAAAGACTTGACAACCTCGTAAACATCGAGAAAAAAGAAATGCCTAAAGACATCGGCTACGACGTAAAGGCGGTTAACGTGACTTACTCTACATCAGACTCTCTCGTAACTTACACAATGGAAGTTGAGCCGGGTATGATAGCTTCAACTCTCGAGCACACCGGAGCACTCCTAAAGCAAGGAATAATCATCAGCATCAAGACTGATGATAACACTGAGTTCCGCGAAGCCGTAATCGGTGCAAGCGCATCTATAAAATACAAATTTTTCAGCGACGGCAAAGAACTGACATCCTTTGTAATTACACCGGATGAACTGAAGTAATATCAAACTAATCCAATAACGGGAAAAATCAGCATTACGACTCGTCTTATCGCTAAAAGGATATAATTTACAATGAAAAAGCTCATAAATTTCATTTCTCTATTTCTTCTATCTGTAGCCTGCTATGCGGGGACTACAGACACTATAGCAGTGACCACACGGTATATCGAATCTCCCGCAAAGGCATGCGTAATCTTGCCACAAAAGGCAATAGACAATGACGGCACTGACAAGTTTCCTACTGTATATCTGCTTAACGGATACAGCGGAGACTACAAGAGCTGGACTATCATCCAGCCTCGCCTTGAAGAACTCGCCGACCTTTATGGCATGATTATCGTCACACCCGACGGACGTGACAGCTGGTATTGGGACTCTCCTATCGACCCGAAAATGCAGATGGAGTCTTACATAACAGAAGAACTCGTGCCCTTTATCGATACTCACTATCCTACAATAGCAGAAGGCTCTAAGCGAGCCATATCCGGTCTTAGCATGGGTGGACACGGTGCACTGTGGCTCGCATTCCGCCACAGCGATATATTCGGAAATGCCGGTTCTATGAGCGGTGGCGTGGATATTCGCCCCTTT
Source organism: Muribaculaceae bacterium (assembly GCA_051871335.1). GTDB lineage: Bacteria > Bacteroidota > Bacteroidia > Bacteroidales > Muribaculaceae > CAJUPY01. The sequence goes on from JBJECS010000065.1 coordinate 18,419, forward strand.
GAAAACAAGTGGAAAATGAAGCTCCGAATAGGAGAGCGCAAAGACAACCCTGACGTGTGGGAGACACATACGGTGATAAACCTCGTGCCAAGCCTCAAGCCGGGACAGGTTAACATCATCGTGGACTGCGGAGTAGATGACTTCTTCGCCACTGTAAATAACAACCTACATGAGGCTCTCTTGAAGCAAGGAATAGACCACGACTACATCGTGCGTCCGGGTGCCCACACAATTCCTTACTGGAGAAACTCAATCCTCTATCACCTGCTGTTTTTCAATCAGCAATTTACAAGATAAGATGAAAGTACTTCTGATAGGAGACTACTCAAATTTACACGCATGCCTCGCCGCTGAACTGCGTCGGCGAGGCATCGATGTTACCCTCGTCTCCGACGGAGGTGCATACATGAACACAGACCACGACATATACCTGAGCCGCACGCCGGGGATACAAGGTGCATTCCACTATCTGCGTGACGTTTACGAACTCAGCAACAGTCTGACGGGCTATGACGTGGTTCAACTCGTAAACCCCGGTTTTGCTCACCTGAGACCGGAAAAACTGAAATTCTTCCTCGACCGTTTCCGCAAACGCAACGGAGGACTTTTCCTCACTCTCGCCGGCGACGACTACTATTTCGTAAAAGCTTGTAACGATGGTGTCTTCAAGTTCTCGGAATATAAAATCGGCGACCAGCTCACAGAGCTGGGAAAAACGGAAGAGTTTACCGGATGGCTGCGAGACGATGTAAGGAAATACACTGAATACCTTTACGGCATACTCGACGGTGCCATGTCCGCACTCCCGGAATACGACATTGCGGCTCGACCGGTTTTGGGCGACAAGCTGAAATACTGCGGCATACCTATCGACCTGGAGCAGCTGAAATACGCTGAATTTGACAACAGCGACGAGCGTGTCAATTTATTCCTTGGAATGAAAGAAGAATACAGCCTGCGAAAAGGTACGGGTATACTTCAAAAAATCCTGCAAGAATTAGTAGACGAAATGCCAGACCGATGCCGGCTGATAAAAGTAAGCAACATCAGCATACAGGAATATTACGACAAAATGCGCGCCGCACACATTGTGATAGACCAGCTGTACTCTTATTCACCTGCCACAAACGCCCTCGCCGCAATGGCACTGGGAAAAGTCCCTGCAACGGGTGCTATGCCGGAATACTATGCTTATCTTGATGATGATTTCGACAAGCCTATGATTCAGCTCTCGCCACTTGACCCGGATATAAAGGAAACCCTCCGCACTCACATACTCAACAAAGGCAGCCTGATTTACAAGTCCATCAAGGCACGCAAACTCGTAGAAAAAAACAATGATGTGAAAATTGTGGCAGACCGTTACATATCACATTGGCAAAATATGCAGAAATGAAAAAAATTGTAATTCTCGACGCTTTCGTAGCCGCAGCCGGAGGACTCTCTTGGAACGAGATATCACAGCTGGGCGAACTTACAGCATACGACCGTACAGAACCACAAGACACACTGAACAGGTGCAAAGGTGCTTTCGCCGTATTCACAAACAAGGTTTTGATGACTCGCGAAATTATCGAACAACTGCCGGAGCTCCGCTTTATAGGTGTACTTGCAACCGGATACAACAACGTGGACATCGTTGCTGCAACAGAACACGGCATAACAGTGTGCAACGTACCTGCATACAGCACTGAATCTGTAGTCCAGACAGTTTTCGCGCATATCCTAAACCTTATGGTAGACGTGGAGCGACACTCTCAGAGCGTAAAAGCAGGAGACTGGAGCAACTGCGCAGACTTCAGCTATCTTCTCTCCCCAACAGAAGAACTTTTCGGCAAAACATTGGGAATATACGGACTTGGAAATATAGGCAGACGTGTAGCGGAAATCGCCCACGCCTTTGGCATGAAAATCATAGCACTGACGTCGAAATCTCAGGAACAGTTGCCGCAATACATCACAAAAGTGAATCAAAACGACTTTTTCGCTCTTTCAGACATAATCTCGCTAAATGCTCAACTCACAGCAGACAATGCAAATTTTATCTGCGAAGACACTCTCGCAATGATGAAACCCACAGCTGTGCTCATAAACACCGCCCGTGGCGGACTTATCGATGAGCCTGCACTGGACAAGGCGCTACGCGACCGACGCATCTTTGCCGCAGCACTCGACGTACTATGCAAAGAGCCACCATCTGCCGACAACCCACTTCTGTCAAACCCATACTGCCGCATCACACCCCACATAGCATGGCAGAGCACCACCGCACGCCGTAGGCTCATAAGTGTGTCGGCGCAGAATTTGCGCGCTTTCCTTGGCGGAATGCCTACAAATGTGATAAATAAGTAGGCTCGCGACATCTGACATGAAATTTTTTTTGTAAAAAATTTGCTTACACCATAACTTTTGGCTAAATTTGGGGCGGAAATGCGTAGGTGGGACTAAATCCCGCTGTATGCTCTATGTTTAATAATAAATACTCTCTATCATGGAATTGCGTGAACAGCCCCTTGACGTAGAAGGCAAAGAAACCGAAAACGTCTCTCTAACAGACAGCACTACTGCTGCAGAAACACAGGAAGTAAAAGAAGAAACGCCACAGTTGACAACAAAAGCCGAAGTGCTGAGCCAACTGCAGCAAATAGCAAATGGCTCAGCGGAAGACATTTCCCGCGAAAAAGTAGCCGGGCTGAAACAGCTGTTTTACACTTTCCAGCGGAATGAGATTGCTCAACAAAAACAGGCTTTTGTCGAGGCAGGAAACGACGCGGAAGCATTCACCGCTCCTGAAGACCCACAAGAAGAAGC